>CALCFH010000407.1 GCA_937900215.1 uncultured Cryomorphaceae bacterium | reverse complement strand
ACCAGATTGGAATGGAGTACCCCATGATTTGTTTTAATGGTGGACGGCCTAGAGTGAATGGAAGCTATTCTGCAGGCACCAAGCATGGAATGATTAGCGTGATTATTCATGAGGTGGGACATAATTTCTTCCCCATGATTATCAATTCAGATGAAAGACAATGGACTTGGATGGATGAAGGACTCAATACGTTCATGCAATACATCACAGAGCAAGAGTGGGATAGAAACTATCCGTCTAGAAGAGGTCCGGCTGAAAATATTGTCGACTATATGAAGGGAGATAAAATGCGAATCGTTCCCATCATGACCAATAGCGAATCCATTATCCAATTTGGAAACAATGCCTATGGCAAGCCAGCTACGGCTTTGAATATTCTGAGGGAAACGGTAATGGGTAGAGCGCTTTTCGACAAATCGTTTAAGTACTACTGCGAGCATTGGGCGTTCAAGCACCCCACTCCAGCCGATTTCTTTAGAACCATGGAAGATGCAAGTGCGGTAGATCTCGACTGGTTCTGGAGGGGATGGTTTTATACGGTTGATAATGTAGATTTTGAATTGAGCGATGTGCGTGTTTTCGATTCATTGGGAGGAAACGCATTGCCCATCATGCCTGCGGCTTGGTTAAGGGTAGACAGCGGCGATTTTAGAGACATTGGAAGCATTCGCAACGATACAGCTATTGCCTCTACCTTCATCGAAAGAGATCCAGTAGCAACAGATACTATCTCAATCATCTACGCATTAAAGAAACAGAAGCAAAGAGCTAAATCGGCGCCTAAAATGCCAGAGTTACAAGAAGATTGGCACTATGTTGAGCTCGATGTTAAGAACTTAGGCGGATTGGTTATGCCTTTGATTTTGCGCTTCCACTTTGAGTCGGGGGCATTTAAAGTGATACGTATTCCGGCTGAGGTCTGGATTGGAAATGAGAATGCATTGACTAAATCGTTCCGTTTTAAAGAAGGAAGGGTGGTAGCCGTTGAGCTAGATCCATACAGAGAACTAGCCGATTGCGATCGCAACAACAACTATTGGCCAATCAGGGAAGAGCCTACTGAATTTGATAACTTTGTAAAAGAAAAAGAGAATAAGGAATAATCCACTCTTTAATACCCTCTTTTTAAAATGCCAAGAATTAGGAGCATGCGCAGAATAGGAATTCAGATTCTTTTGGCAGTCTTTATTCTTGGCATTTTTTCTTGCTCATCCAAGAAGAAACTCAGCTCAGAAAAGGGCTCATCCAATTTGGGTTACAGTTGGGAAGAGCGCAAGTCTACTAAGGCCAAAACATCCGCAGCAAAGAAAAGGGAGGAGGCCAATACTTCAAGCGAAGAATCTGCGACAGAATTGGAAATAGATGAGCGCGAAGCAGCCGAAAACAACTCAGATCTGTATGAATATATAGAAGGTTGGATGGGTGTTCCCCACAGAATGGGAGGGAGTACGAAGAAAGGTGTAGACTGCTCTGGTCTCGTTTGCAAGATTTACGAAGAGGTATACAACAGTCCATTGCAAGGCCGCAGAGCAGAGGATATTTATGCAGAATCAACTCCAATAGAAAAGCAGGACTTACAGGAAGGAGACTTCGTTTTCTTTCGGATAAATGGCAGGCGGATCGACCACGTAGGAATTTATTTGAAAGATGGCAATTTCGTGCACACCAGCAGCAGCAAAGGAGTAATGGTGAGCAACCTAAGCGAAGCCTATTGGCAAAAGCGTTATTTCCGCGGTGGCCGAAAGGCCTCGTAGAGACGCAATACTTTGCGTCT
>CALCFH010000406.1 GCA_937900215.1 uncultured Cryomorphaceae bacterium | reverse complement strand
CCCTTAGAATTTCTTGTTTCCTACTTCCTGGCAAGAGCGCTACTATGGGCCTCTCAGAATTCCTCCACTCGGTGGGTGCTTTCTCGATCCACTGCTCTTTTGGAGAAACACTGTCTAGAAGCGGATGTCCAACAAATTGAACCTGCATATCATATTGTGCATAGAAAGCTTGCTCAAAAGGTAAAATAGTGAGCATCCGATCTACTGTTTTCTTGAGCTTATACACTCTATTTTTCTTCCATGCCCAAATTTGCGGGGAAATATAATAGGCTACTTTAATCTTATGCTTTTTCGCAAATTCGGCAATGCGCATATTAAAGCCTGGATAATCTATCAATACCACCACGTCGGGTTTATATTCTAGAATATCAGACTTGCAAGTCTTCATATAACCTAAAATGGTTCTAAGGTTAAATAGTACTTCAACAAAACCCATAAAAGCCATTTTGCGATAATGCTTCACCATTACACCGCCATGACTTTGCATTTTCTCTCCACCCCAAAAACGAAAATTGGCTTTAGAATCTAGAGTTTTAATTTCCTTCATTAAGTTACTACCGTGCATATCGCCCGATGCTTCTCCCGCTATTATGTAATATTTCACGGTTTGTACAAAAATTTAAAAGCCACAATGATTACTAAAAAAATAAGACTCGAACTCAAAATACCTTTGGAGAAATAATCTTTATTCAGGCGTAAGCCAGCAAAAAATGCCAATCCATTTCCGAGTAATCCGATAGAAACAATCTGAAGGATTAAATTCATCATACTGGTAGTGTCTATTCTTCCCACAGCCAAGAGCTCTGGTTTAAAGCTAAGCACCAGAAATAAGCTTAACGGAGGCAATAGGATTCCGACAATCAATCCTAAAATCATTTGATTTCTATTGCTCAAAATTCCATGTATTCAATGTTTGAAGCATTCCATGCGCTGTCACATCACTATCAACGGGAACAACGGATATATAATTGTTTGCCAAGGCCCACTCATCGGTATCTTGCCCGTGGTCGTAATTCACGAAAGTACCTGTCAACCAATAATATTGTCTTCCCCTTGGGTCTTTCCGAGCGTCGAACTCCTCCTCCCAATTGGCTCTCGCTTGTCTGCAAATCTTTATGCCTTTATAGGGCTCATCACTCGCTTGCGGAATATTCACATTTAAGCATATTCCATGCGGTAATTTATTCTCAAGTACAGACAAAGCTATTTGCTTTATAAAGGGTTTTGCTTCCTTAAAATTAGCATCCCATGCGTAATCTAAAAGTGAAAAACCGATGGATGGGATTCCTTCTAAACTTCCTTCTACCGCCGCAGACATAGTTCCAGAGTAGATAACATTAATAGAAGAATTCGATCCGTGATTGATACCTGACACGCATAAGTCAGGTTTGCGCGGCAGTACCACATTCACTGCCAGCTTGACACAATCTACAGGCGTACCCGAGCAACTAAACTCAATTTGAGGTCCGGCATCGATGGTTACCTTATCGGTTCTCAGAGTATTGTTTAATGTAATTGCATGACCCATACCGGATTGCGGGCTATCCGGTGCCACCACATATACCTCGCCCAATTCATTCATTACGGAAATAAGGGTTCGAATACCTGGAGCGGTAATACCATCGTCGTTGCAAACAAGAATTAAAGGTCGTTCTATTTGAGATTTATTTTCTGCCATGTGACAAAGCTAGGTTTACTATTGAAACAGGGAATACTTTTTGATATTTTAGCAATAAATAAATACTCTATGTTGTTCATTTTATTAATCGGATTTATGTTGATTGGATTTATCGTTCAATCAAGGCTAAAATCTAAATTCAAAAAGTACGGCGCTATCCCCAATGCTCTTGGATTGAGTGGGAAGGAAATTGCTGAAAAAATGCTTCACGACAGTGGCATTTACGATGTAACCATTCAGAGTGTACCTGGTAAACTTACCGATCACTACAATCCAAGCGACAAAACCGTAAATCTTAGTCCAGAAGTATTTGGAGGCAGATCTGTTTCGGCAGCAGCGGTTGCCGCCCACGAAGTAGGCCATGCGGTGCAGCATGCCAAAGCATACCGTTGGTTGGAGTTTAGAAGTGCCATGGTTCCTATGGTAGGTGTTAGCTCTAAGGCCATCAATATTATCTTTTTGATTATGATTTTTGGGGCAGGAATGTTGAAGATGTTTCCACTAAGCACGGTGTTCTTAGTAGTTATTGTTGCGCAAGCCATTATAACGGCCTTTAGTTTGGTAACTCTACCGGTTGAATACGATGCCAGTGACAGAGCTTTAGTTTGGCTAAGGTCTACTGGTATTACTTCAGGTGAGAAGTATGAACAGGCAAAAGATGCCCTTACGTGGGCGGGTAGAACCTATTTAGTAGCTGCTTTGGCTTCTTTAACCACCTTGGCCTATTACATCTTAATGTTCGTAGGAAACCGCGACTGATTATGATTTAGCGATTCTTTTAAGGGCTATCCAAATGGATGGCCTTTTTTATTCAAAGAAGTAAAACATCTGGC
>CALCFH010000405.1 GCA_937900215.1 uncultured Cryomorphaceae bacterium | reverse complement strand
TTATGAGCAAAAGTGACATGCAGTAGCACATTGTCTATCATCCAACCTTCTCTGTTGTGTTCTATTGAGTCAGATTTTAAAGTAAATCGAACCAACAATGTATCCGAAAAGGCGAATAGCCAATTGGGATCAACACAAAGCCAAATATCCGTCCAGGTACTATCAAGGCCGCTAAAGGCATATTCTCCGCTGCCAAGGGTGTCTATGTTGTTGTAGTTAAATCCAAAGAAGTTGTAAACATTCGGATCATGAATAACGTTCGTCCATGTTTTTCCTGTGTCTGATGAGTATTCAATGATTCCACCATCGTGGCCCTTTTCCATGTCTAATTTTTGTTTCCATTGAATGGCAATAATCCCGAAGTTGAACCAACTTCTTTTGATGCCAAACAAGAAGCTAGAGGTGTCGTTTGTAGGATAGAAATTTACAGTATCGGTAATTATAGCATTGGGCAAAGTAGAGGCACTATTAAAAATTGATTTCTGCGGCCTCCCTATTTGCCAAACATTGCTGGAGGAAGTGTCTATATTGATATTGAGAATACCAACTTGAGTGGAAGTATCTCCATCGAAGTATTGTTCGAACCAAGTCAGCTGCCCATAGCTTAGAAAGGGAAGAATGAGTCCGATGATTGCACCAATGATTCTCGTTTTCATAGACTTTAAGTTTTAGTTTGGCAATACGCTTAATCAAATATATGGAATGTCTTACAAGATAAATGTTAAATTATTTGACTAGGTGCCTTTATTATTAGTCAATAAAGCGTAGTTGGAAGTCTATTGTGATGGTTTTGTTGGGATCGCTTGAATTTATTTTGAGAAATTGGGGAATAGCTATGGTTCAGGAGCAGAAGTTGGCCTGTTCCTGAAACAGTTATCAGAGTTTTTTAGGTGAAGAGGTAAAAGGACTCCCTATTTCTTCATCCCATTCCGCCAAAGCCATGAGGATACTTTGCATTGCCTAATGATGTAAGGCAAAAAACAATGGTGAAGCGCATTTCATTTGCTTTCAGTTCTGTGAGTCTGTTTCCGAAGAGAATCTGTATTGAAGGGTAAAAGGAGTTTAAAATGGGATGGCATTTTTGATGTACTTTAAATAGTAAGTCACCTTTTAGTTGAAATACAGGAGTTGAAGTCCGTCTTCACCCGAAAGAATACCTACTAAGAAAACTGCCCATGCTAAGTGAGTCTGTCGGAAGGTATAAGGCTCTGAAAACAAAAGAATTATAATCTCATGAAAGATTTACTAACCTAGACACACTTTATTGACCATACTCTTCACTTCAATCCAACGGCTGTTGAACCCAATAGAACGCTGGGTGCGCCGAAGTCTGCGGACAATGAATCCAAGCCTAACAATCGATACACCCCATGCTTAGCCGATAGAACACACTGTCTGCAGAGGGTGAATTCAATTCTACGGCCAGTGAGTCGAAGCCAACGGAGGGTGAATGCAATTCAACGAGGAGTGATTGCAATTCAACGGAGGGTGAACGCAATGAAACGCCCTATGAACGGAAGCCCTCGGACGATGCATCCAAGTCTAACACTCGATGCTTCCCTTTCTTAGCCGACAGAACGCACTGTCTGCAGAGGGTGAATTCAATTCTACAAAGAGTGAATTCTATTCCACAGCCTGTGAGTGGAAGCCAACACAGGGTGAATTCAGTTCAACGGTGGGTGATTTCCATTCTGCAGAGGCAAGTCGCAATCCAACAGAGGCTTTCTCCAAACCTCAGGTACATGAATTCCATTTTACATCGAATGAACCCAAGGTGCACACCGCCTGCATTCAATCCTGCGGAGCATGAGCCAAAGGCCCACATGAGATGAATTCATTCCAAGAGGGTTGGAACGCGATGCTTCGGCCTTTGAACGCAATTCAACGCTATTAGAACGCAATGCTTCGGTGTTTGATCCCAATAGATTACGAGATTTATGCAAGTCTTCACCTTCCTTTCCGATACTTTAAAGGGCATTAGCCCAAACATTCAGTCTTTGTCGGGAAGGTCTGCAGACTCCTTTGACAATCTTTTACGGCGGTTTGTCTAGCTTACTGAAAAGAAACTGAATTCTTCGCTTGGTACTCGCTTTTCTTTAGCAAAAGCCTTGAAGGGAACAAGTCTAAATTGCCAGTATTTATGGCTCAGCCTGAAATCCGACAAAGAATACCTCTTCCCAAAGCCTTTCTAAGCATTCACTGCCTGCCTTATAGAGGGATATTCCCATGCTTCTTACGCGGCAATTTCACGGCTTTGTTTTCTAACATTTTAAAGGCTTTGATCAGTCTGATACGCGTGTTCTCCGGAAGAATTACATCGTCTATATACCCTCTAGCGGCTGCACCATACGGATTGGCAAAGAGATCGGCATATTCCTTTTCCTTTTCCAACAAAGTAGCTTCGGGATCGGATGAGTTCTTAATGTCGTTTTTAAATATGATCTCCGCTGCGCCTTTTGCACCCATAACTGCAATCTCAGAGGTGGGCCATGCGTAGTTCATATCGGCTCCTATGTGTTTGGAATTCATTACATCATAGGCTCCTCCATAGGCTTTGCGCGTTATAACAGTAATGCGCGGAACCGTTGCTTCGCTAAAGGCATACAACAACTTTGCGCCATTGGTAATAATGGCGTTCCATTCTTGGTCTGTGCCTGGAAGGAAACCGGGTACATCTTCAAACACCAATAGAGGAATGT
>CALCFH010000404.1 GCA_937900215.1 uncultured Cryomorphaceae bacterium | reverse complement strand
CTACTTCCTAAGAATTTCTGGATATTTTAAAAAGTTTTTGGACTCTTTCAGAAAGTTTCGGTCTTGTTCATCGAGATTTAGGCTGTTTTTCAGCCTCCGTTTCGGCTGATTCTCTCCATTTTGATCCTGTACAGCCCTATTTCCTTCTTCTTTTGTGGCACTTTGTTCAGTATTTGGTCCGCTTTTAGTCCTTCTATTCGAATTTCTTTCTTAAAATCCAGTCTTTGGATGTCCTATAATTAGTCTGAACACCGTATCTCTTTTTCCTTCGCTTTCTATTTTTTACCTGCTCTCTCATTTGTCCCTATTCCTTTATTGACCCTACTTTCAGGATAACTTTAGCAGCCTCTTTAGCTTGCTCTTTTATTCACTTATTCCAACTCCTTTTTTCCTTGGCTAGGCTTGCACCCCATTCTGGCAATACTCATTTTATTGCTCCATTCTAAAGCCACTATACGGCATTGGTAGAAAATTAATTTTATTGCAACTATTTTCATATGAGCTAGTTATTGCTGAATCTGTATACTTAGAGGCTTTGATTTCTGAAAAAGGGAATCCACCTTTGTCTCTATGGAAATCCATCCTCTTTTTTGTCTTATTCGCTTGGACTTGCCTTGTGGTTTAGCGAGAACCTTGCTTACACCTCATCAGGTAGTTTTAAGTGCTTGCAATAAGAAGCAATCCTTTTACATGCTTACCGACTTTAATCTAAACAAAAGCAGACGGCCAAAATAGCCGTCTGCTTTTTAAATGTCTGACTACACTTTAAGACAGATTCTCCCTTCCCTGACTTCCTTACTGCTGCTGACGAAAATGGATGAGCCTGTCTTTAGTCGAATGGCTTAATGAAACACTTGTTTTTATAAAGCAATCCTCAACTGGTCAACTTCAAAAGCTAGAGTTGAAGGGTTCAAACATATTCCATTGGTCTAAATATTTTGGAGCTCTTATTTGAACACCTCTAATATCTCGCTGAGATGGGGACCTTCTTGCTTCTCCCCCAAGCAATAAATGCAGCAATAGACATAAGAAGTATATTCATGCCTATGTCTGAATATTCAGCCCGACTCACATGGAATAGTGCCGCTAAAAGCATCACCGTCATTAAGCCTATAGCTGCCCAAACACTCAATCTAGGTTTAAGTCTTAGTAAAGAGGGCAGCAACAATCCCAAACCGCCCAAGAGCTCACTGATACCAATAAAGCGAAGCAATGCGATGGGAGTAGCGTTGGCCCAAGGAATTGCCTCCATAAGTGCTTCTGCAGGCTGGGTTGCTTTCATAATTCCTGCCATTGTAAACATGGCGCCTAGTATTATTTGAGCTATCCATAGCCCAATGTTTAAGCCTCTGCTGTTTTTTTGATTTTCCACGGTAGTTCGATTTATGATTTTGTTTAGTGCAAAGTACCGAGGGTCTTTCGAAATGAAGATTAAGCTATCTTAAGAATTTACATCGGCTCTCTTTTTCTATTATTGACCCGTTCGCTTTTTGTTTGATTGAGCAAAAGGCAAGGCTTCCAATGTTTATTTCAGTATTAAA
>CALCFH010000403.1 GCA_937900215.1 uncultured Cryomorphaceae bacterium | reverse complement strand
AGGAATGTTTGAAGGCGATTTGGAGGAAGGAGAGTTGGAAATAGGTCAAATTGCGGCGGCTTTGTCTGATATTCGGCCTGCAGCCGAAATAGTGGCTGATATTTGGACTGAATTTCAAAAAGTGTGCAGAAATCTATCCTCTTTAAACTGAGCTTAGCAAGCCTTCACTCATTTTGAACGAATGTAGAATTGGGTACGTTAAAAGAATAATAAGGTACAAGCCCCTTTGAATCATTAATAGTATGAATGAGATAAGATACAGAGGTGTAGGTGTGTTGTAGTGCGTACATTTGAAAAGTTAAAAATTGAAAACATGAAAATTGTTTCTAGAATCAGTCTATTCGTATTGGGCTTCTTATTCACATCACAATTATCTGCCTCACATATTATGGGAGGAGAGATAACTTGGGAGTGTTTGCCAAGTGGAATGTTCCGCTTTGAAATGAAGATATACAGAGATTGTAATGGAATTTCGCTAAACGGAACTACTGAAGTTCTTACGGGCCACAATGGTGCACCAAATATTCCAGTTACACTTTTTAGTTCAACAGATATTTCACCCGATTGTGCTCCGGGTAGTGGTATTGAACTTTCTTGTGGCGCAGGCCCCCCTTTCAACGGCTCTGCAGGAAACGGAGATGGAGCAGTACAAGAGAATGTTTACCGCTCAGTGCCTATTATGCTTCCTGGAACACCTCCTGCTGCAGGTTGGGCCTTTACATGGGATTCTTGCTGTAGAAATGGCTCAGTTTCTAATTTAGTTGGCCCAAGTGGATTAGGTCATACACTACGCGCCATCATGTATCGTTATATTCCACCAGGAGCCGTAACGCCTTTGAATACCAGCCCTTGTTACGACTCATCTCCCAAATTTGCTGAGACAGCCAATACCGTAATTTGTGCAGGCTATCCGTTTACTTACAATCACAACGCGGTAGATAATGAACTCGATTCGCTGTATTATGAGTGGGCACAGCCATTGGATGATATGACAGGTAGTTTCAATCCACCCTCTAATCCAACCCCCGTTCCTTTTGCTACGAATTATTCCTATACTAGTCCATTGCCAGGAACAACAGCGAATCCTGCTAATGTAGCCGCTGTATTAGATAATACCTCGGGTCAAATGAGCTATACCTCCTTTACTGCGGGAAACTTTGTAACCTGTATTAAGGTAGAGGCTTGGAAGTGTAACCAATTGGTTGCGGAGATCTACAGAGATATTCAAATTACTTTGATCGCTTGTACTACTCCTAATTTTCCACCTAGCTTAATTGTAACTCCAACACCTGGTTCAGTGCCCATCACTGTGAATGGTAGAGTAATTAGTGCTACGGCTATTGCCGGAAACAATGTCTCCTTTAGCATGAATGCTACAGACTTTGATTTTCAACCGGTAACTTTTTTACCACAGAATGTAGAATTCCAAGCTACCGGAGGTCAGTTGGGTGTACCATTGAGCAATCCGAATTCAGGTTGCTTAAATCCACCTTGTGCTACCATTACTCCTGGGGCAGGTCAGTCCGGATTTATTAGTCCATCCAACAATCAGGTTAACTTCAACTGGGATACCGATTGTAATCACCTTTCAGTTTCCAATGGTTGCGGATCATTCCAAAACACCTACACATTCGCCATGCGAATGCAAGACGACTTTTGTCCGGCACCGGCCATTAGTATTGCAACTTTAAAAGTTACAGTTATTGCCGATCCTTCTGATCCACCTTCTATGAATTGTGTAGGCGTAGGAACAGGTGGAGACATTGATCTATCGTGGACGGCTCCAAGTGATACCGGCTATCGTTTCAACTATTATGTGATATACTATAAACCCAACTCTTCAGGACCAACTGGCGCTTTTAATCCGGTAGATACAGTTCAAGGATGGGCGAATACATCAGCAGTTTTATCAGGCCTTGCGAATAATGGAGATGGACAATACTATATACGCTCCAATGGTATGTGTGGCTTCTTGAGTGCACCTTCAGATACCATAGGCATTATGTTCTTAAACGTAAGCGCACCACCTCCACCCAATAACAGTACAGCTACCCTAACATGGACAGGTCAGCCGGGAGGTGCCAACTACGAAATCTGGGCCGAATCGCCTCCGGGTGCTGGTAACTGGGTTCTCATAACCTCTACTACAGACACCAATTATGTTATAAACTCTAGTTTCTGTAATGCAGAAGTGAATTTCCAAATTCGAGTTCCTCTAAATGGTGCCATTTGCGGATCGTCTAAAGACAGTGCCCTCTTCTTTGATGGCAGCAATACAGATATTATGCGCATTGATAGTGCTTCTGTTGGAGGAGGTGGATTGGCTACCCTAAGCTGGGCAGATTCTCCAAGTGGGGATGTGATTGCTTATTATGTGATGCAGTATGATAGAGCTTCTGCCCTTTACAATATCATAGATACTGTAGCTGTAGGAACACCAATGCCCTATGTAAACGTTAATTCTACAGCTGATGTAGGACCTGAGATTTACAAGATTATTTCTATAGATAGCTGCGGTAATCAGAGTGATGATTTGGCGGTGGTTCGACACAAAACCATGCACCTGAGGAATTATCTAGATAAGTGTACGGGGGTGAACAATCTTACTTGGTCTACCTATGATGGATTTAATGTGCATGAATACAGAGTAATGGTTGAGGTTACTTTACCCAATGGTACTGCTCTCCCTCCTGTATTATTGAATTCTCAGGACGAAAACGATTCAACCTTTACGCAGACAGGCTTGATAAAGGATTATACCTACTGCTATTATGTACGTGCGGTAGATACGATCAATGATGTTACGGCTGTAAGCAATCGAATTTGTTTCAAAGCCGATGTGCCCAATCGCTCTAGATTGTTGTATTTAGCTCATGCTTCGGTTGTGGCTGCGGGTATAGAAACCTATACATTCATTGATGGGCAAGCGGATGTTGTTAGCTTCGATGTGGAACGCTCTGATAATCCAAGAGGTCCGTTTATTAGCTTGGGTACTGTTCCTAAGCCTGCCAATGCACC
>CALCFH010000402.1 GCA_937900215.1 uncultured Cryomorphaceae bacterium | reverse complement strand
ACTTCCCAAGAAGTTATTGATTTCCTCATGCATTTTGGCGATCTTTTCTTAGGCAAAACCACCGTGTTAGCCAAGGATACACCTGCCTTTATTGCTAACAGAATTGGTGTGTTTGGAATTCTATCTCTCTTCCACAATATGAAAACCAATGGTTTAAGTGTAGAGGACGTAGATAAACTTACCGGTCCTCTTATAGGAAGGCCTAAATCAGCCACTTTTAGAACTTCGGATGTAGTGGGATTGGATACCTTGGTTCATGTGGCCAATGGCTTAGCCAAAGCCTGTCCGAATGACGAGCGCAAAGAATCTTTTGAACTTCCTGACTTCATACAAGATATGATGTCGAAAAACCGACTTGGAAGTAAAACCGATGAAGGATTTTACAAGAAAGTGCGAAAAGAAGATGGAAGCAGTGAGATTTTTTCATTAGACTTAAAAACAGGCGAATACACCTCTCAGGTTAAATCAAAGTTCCAAATACTAGAGCGCACCAAAGGAGTAGATAAAGTGCTCGATCGTTTTCCTATTCTTATCAGTGGGAAAGACGCAGCTTCTGCATTTTACAGGAATTCACTCGGACAATTATTCGCTTATTCAAGTCAACGTGTGCCTGAAATTAGTGATGACCTTTTCCGCATTGATGATGCAATGAAAGCTGGTTTTGGTTGGGAGAATGGCCCTTTCGAAATATGGGATTCTATTGGCATCGAAAATGGAGTTGAGCTAGCCAAAGAACAAGGCTTAGAGGTGGCATCATGGGTTCATGAATTAATAGCCTCAGGCAAATCGTCTTTTTACAATCAGACCGAAGGTGTTAAGGCCTTCTACTCTCAAAAATCGAATTCGTATTCGAATGTACCTGGAGCCTCTGATTATATCGATCTCAATACCATACGATCTAAAAACACGCTTTGGACCAATGGAGAATCTTCCATACTCGATTTAGGAGATGGAATTATAAACTTCGAGATTCACTCTAAGATGAATACGCTGGGTGGTGGAGTTCTTGCAGGATTAAACAGAGCCATTAAGCTAGCCGAAGATGATTACAGAGGCCTTGTAATTGGTAATCAAAGTGCTAATTTCTCCGTAGGCGCAAACATTGCCATGATTTTTATGATGGCCTCTGAGCAAGACTGGGATGAACTAAACTTCGCCATTAAGTACTTCCAAGACAGTATGATGAAGGTTCGTTATTCTGGAATTCCCGTTGTAGTTGCTCCGCATGGAATGACTTTGGGCGGTGGCTGCGAAATGACGCTTCATGCAGATGCAGTGCAAGCAGCTGCGGAAACCTATATCGGCTTAGTTGAGTTTGGCGTAGGAGTTATTCCAGGCGGAGGCGGAAGCAAAGAAATGACCCTTCGTGCTGCCAAGCGCTATATTAAGGATGATATCGAACTCAATGCTCTTCGAGAATATTACCTCAATATTGGAATGGCCAAGGTGGCTACTTCCGCCCAAGAGGCCTTTAAAATGGGTATTTTGGAAGAAGGAAAAGATGCCATCAGCATGAATAAGCGCAGACAAATTGCCGATGCAAAGCGCAAAGCACTATTACTGGCGGAGAACGGCTACATCCAACCGCTACCCAAGGAGGTTAAAGTACTTGGGCAACAAGCCTTGGGTATGTTTAGAGCCGGTGCACATGCCATGTTTGAAGGACGCTTTATCAGCGAACAC
>CALCFH010000401.1 GCA_937900215.1 uncultured Cryomorphaceae bacterium | reverse complement strand
TCATAGCTGGTAAATGTATGGAATCACTTAAGTCTGTATGTGGAAATCGGCATGATAGGCCTCTTTTTCAATGAGTTTGTACTCATTTTCTATTCTGCTTTGGTAAAGTTGCTCAAACTCGGCTTCAGAATAACCTTTCCAGTCGTAAAAAAGCTTCATTCTTCTTTTTCTTTCAGCTTCCTCACAATAGACATAAACGCTAAGGTCTGCGTGTTCATGAAGCCATGGGCTGCTGAGAGAAACTACACCTTCTATTATAATTATATCTTCATTATTGTATTGATAAACAACTTCTTCTGCTTTTCTTTTTGGATGCCTTGGGTAGCCTGGAAGTACGATTTCTTCGCCTTTTAGAATACGGGCAAGGTCTGCTTCGAGTTCTTCAAATCGAAAGTTTTGAAAAACATTCGAATTTTGAATACGCTCTTCTTTTGGAAGTATCCAATCGTCTAAGTGCACCAAAAAGACAGATCGGTTTTCACTTTCCAATTCCCATTTAAGGCACTGACTTAAATGACTCTTGCCACTTCTGCTATTTCCACCAATGAGTATGCATTTACTTTCTTCGCCTATGGCCTCCATGAGCTGAGCTACCGAAGAGGTTAAAGGTTGGTCGATAATGAAGTCAACCGCTTCTTTAAGAGTGGTAAAGAATAGATCTGGATGGAGTTTAGATGGAATAATTCCATGTCCTGTTTTTACGGCAACTGTTCTCACCCCTGCAGCCATTCCTGCCCCAATGTCTCGTTCCGAATCACCAATCATCCAGGAATTTTCAAGGTCGATGTTGAATCTTTCCGTGGCTTGCATGATCATTCCCGGTTTGGGTTTCCGGCAATCACATTCCATTTTAAATTCGGGGTTCTCACCAGGGAATCCTCCATGCGGATGATGGGGACAAAAATAAATAGCATCTAAAAATGCACCTTCCTTACCCAATTCGGTTTCCATCTTGTTGTGAATGGCCTGAAGCCCTTCTAAATTGGTGAGGTTACGGGCAATTACACTTTGATTGGTAGTAACAATGCTCAGGTAATCAGACTTATTTATTCGCTTTATTGCTTCGGCCGCAAAAGGATAGAGCTTAAAGTCTTCTGGTCTGTGAATGAGATCGGTATCGTAATTAATAACCCCGTCTCGATCTAAGAAAATCGCTTTTTGTTTGTATCGAAGGTTTCTTCTTTCCACCTTGCCAGATAGAATATCCTTCCCCACCTTTTCGATTCTATCAAGGGTGCCCATATCCTTTACATACTCACTGGTGCTGTAGCCGTACAATGCACAGTTGCTTAATGCTTTTGGAAAAATATGCTTCCCGAAGTCTGAGGAAACATTGGGCTCAATTTGGTCTACCAACTTTTTACTCATCACATAGAGTGCAGCATTTACCAAATTCCGGTAGTTTGTGTTTTCAGAATGCGGTTTGGAGTGGAAGGCGGTTACCCTCCCATTCGAATCGATTTCCAATAAATCCGAATCGTAGGGATGATCGTTTGGATGGACCAACAAGGTGGCGTCGGCCTTTTTCTCAAAATGAAAATCCAGTAGTCTTTTTGAATCTATATCGAAAATAACATCCCCATAAAGCAACCAAAACTGCTCGTGCAATCGGTCCTTTATGGATGGAAGCATTCCGGCTGTTCCGAGAGGATAGGGCTCTTCTACTATTTCAATCTGGGGAAGACTGTGCTGTGCTAGTCTTTCTTCAACGAAAGCGCGAATGTGCTCGCCGAGATGATTTACAATGATAATTACTTCCGTTATTCCGCTTCTGTAACACCATTGTAATTGATGTTCTAGAACGGGAATACCCGCTACTTCCACCATGGGCTTGGGAATTTCTTTGGTAAGATGTCCCAACCTTGTACCCTTCCCGCCTGCTTGAATTATCGCTTGTTGCACCATAGGTCAAAGATGAAAAAACAAGGGCATCATTTGTGGTAATTTTGCGTTGAATTTAGATTATGAAAATGAGTCTTCGCTTAAGTACCGTTTTTTTACTGTTTTTCAGCTTGTTCGCTCAGGCACAAATGAATCAGACCGACTCAAAAGGACGCAAGCAGGGTGCCTGGGAAAAGAACTATCCAAACAAAGCACTGCGCTTTAAAGGTCAGTTTAAAGACGATGTGCCTTTTGGTTTGTTCCAATATTACCATCCGAACGGACAAAAAAGAGCAGAAAACACATACCGAAAGTTAACAGGCATTTGTTATTCCAAGCAATTCGATGAAGAAGGAAGGCTTCAAGCAGAAGGCAAGTACATTGGTGAATTGAAAGACAGCGTTTGGAATTTTTACGATTCTAAGGGTGTACTCATCTCAACGGAAACCTATGTATTGGATGAGAAAAACGGACTTTCCAAAACCTATTTCGACAATGGAAAGGTAGCCGAAGAAATGACCTTTGTTAAAGGAAAGAAGGAAGGCCTTTGGATTCAGAGAATAGATGATGGAACGGTGGTTGCGAAGGCCAATTATGTTGCGGATGTATTGAATGGGGAAGCGAAGTATTTCGATACAAGTGGCACTCCAGTGGCCAGCGGAAAATATACCAACGGACTGCAGCACAATACATGGATTGAATACAATAGCGAGGGAAGGCCAACGGTTTACGTTAAATATCATTGGGGAAAAGAGATCTCGCGTAAGGATGTAAAATGAAAAGAGTTGTAGTAGGTCTTTCAGGCGGTGTAGACAGCAGTGTTGCGGCCCACCTTTTAGTTGAACAGGGCTATGATGTGGTGGGGCTTTTTATGCGCAATTGGAATGATGAAAGCGTTACCATTAACAATGAATGTCCTTGGATAGACGATAGCAACGATGCTGTAGCTATTGCAGAACAACTCGGCATTCCTTTTCAAGTGCTCGATTTGAGCGCTCAGTATAAAGAACGCATTGTAGACTATATGTTCGCCGAGTATGCCGCCGGACGAACTCCAAATCCGGATGTGCTTTGCAATCGCGAGATTAAGTTCGATGTTTTTCTTAAAGCCGCTATGCAATTGGGGGCTGATTATGTGGCCACAGGACATTATGTTCGAAAAGACAGCTTTGAAAATGATGGGCAATCCATTCATCAATTGCTTTCTGGCTTAGATAAGAGTAAAGATCAGAGTTATTTTCTGTGTCAGTTAACACAGTACCAGCTGTCAAAAGCTTTGTTTCCTATTGGCCACTTACAGAAATCTGAGGTTAGAGCCATAGCAGCCAAACTTGGATTAATTACCGCTGAGAAGAAAGACAGTCAAGGTTTGTGTTTCATTGGAAAAGTGCGTCTTCCCGAATTTTTACAACAACAATTACAACCCAAGAAAGGAAATATTATAGAGGTCTCTCGCAACTTGGAGCAGTATGTCGAAAAGGAAAAAACTACCCTGCAAGACTGGGTTGAGCCCTTTGTATATTCTGAAAGCGAAGGAGAAGTAGTAGGCCAGCACAATGGAGCACACTATTTTACCATAGGTCAGCGCAAAGGTTTATTGGTTGGAGGTAAGCCCTTGCCACTTTTTGTTTTGGCTACAGATACAGAGAAGAATATTATTTATACCGGTCAGGGAGAAGACCATCCAGGTTTATACAGACCGGGTCTTTTTATTCAAAGTTCTGAGGTACATTGGATTCGTGAAGATTTGCGAATGAAAGAAGGGGAGGAAAGAGAATACGATTTACGAATTCGCTACCGTCAGCCTTTGCAAAAGGCTACATTGGTCTGCCAACCTGAAGGTATTTATATTCGTTTTAAAAGCAGATTGAAGTCTGTGAGTCCGGGTCAGTTTGCCGCTTGGTATTCAGAAGGAGAACTGATAGGAAGTGGAGTAATAAATAGATAACAATGCATAAAAATATTCTGATTCTCTTGTCGGTATTGGCAAGCTTCGTTTCCAGTGCACAGGAAACATGGGTTTATTTCACAGATAAACCCCATGCTACACTTGCTTTGCAAAAAGGCGAATTAGCCTTGTCAGAGCGTTCAATAGAACGCAGAATTCGTCAAGGTATCTGGTTGGATGAGAAAGACGTTGCGGTTTCCAAAGAATACATCCAACAATTGAAATCATTGGGATTTGAGGTAGTAATGCAAAGTCGTTGGATGAATGCGGTAGTAGTAAAAGAGGGGCCTTCACTTCGCTTATTAGATGCTTTGCCTTTTGTTCAAAAGCATTCGCCAGTTAAGAAACCCTTCTCAGCAGTAGCCAAGAGTACAGACAAGACCAGTTTACTCAGTTATGGAGCTGCAACTGCTCAAATACAATTGGTTAATGGAGATCATTTGCATTCATTGGGCTTTTCAGGAAGAGGAATGTGGATAGCTGTACTAGACGCCGGATTTGTAGGCGTGAATACTCAATTGGTTTTCGATTCACTGATAAGTGGACCTCGATTTAAAGATGCCCACAATTTTGTGATACCTGCCAATACTGTTTTTCAGAACGGAGGTACGCACGGTACAGCTGTATTGAGCACCATGGCTGCCAATAGTCCTGGGTTCTTTGTAGGAACGGCTCCGCATGCTGATTATAGTTTGTATTCAACCGAAGACATTCGTTCCGAAAGAAGGGTAGAAGAGTACAATTGGTTGGCAGCCGCAGAAAGAGCCGACAGTGTTGGGGCGGATGTCATAAATACCTCTCTCGGTTATTATGATTTCGATTCAGACAGTGAAGATTACAGTTTTTCTCAAATGGATGGGAATACCACCGTCATTACAAAAGCAGCAGACTGGGCTGCCAGTAGAGGGATAGTGGTAGTAGTCAGTGCCGGAAATGAAGGATCTAGTAGCTGGGGAAGAATTGCGGCTCCGGCAGACGGAGATAGTGTCTTAGCCATTGGAGGAACCCTTGTTACAGGTAGCTACGTTCCCTTTAGTAGCCGAGGTCCGAGTGTAGATGGAAGGGTGAAGCCCGATGTAAGCGCTACCGCTGCTAACGCACAGGTGGTTCAGTCTGGAGATCAAGTGGTAGGTGCAAATGGAACCAGTTTTTCTTCGCCTCAGATTGCCGGACTAGTGGCTTGCCTCTGGCAGAAATACCCATACTTAAATTCAGAAGAGATTTCAACGGCCATTCGTAGAAGTGCACACCAATTTGCTGCTCCCGATTCATTATTGGGCTATGGAATTCCCAACTTTGGAACAGCGGACATTATTCTATCCAATGCCCATTATTCAATTATTCAAGAAGTGCAGCTGTATCCGAATCCGGTTACAAACCGAAGTATTACCATAGATCGGAAAGAAATTCTGGATGCGCAACTTTTGCTTTACAGCTTAACTGGAGAGCAGGTCTTTTCAACAAAACTTACAGGAAGAAAGTCGCTGATTCAACTTCCCGACAGAATAAGCGAAGGAATCTATGTGCTTCACATTTTAGAAGCGAAAAAGATATTCAGAACCAAGTTGATCGTTCGTTCACTCGAATAGAATAGAATTTGAGAGAAATAAAGTATTATCCAACTCATTTTGTAAGAATAGCGTCTATAAATTGATTAGATTTGATTTATACCTAATTCCAAGACAAGATGAACTATTTCCTTCGCTCACTCCTTCTCTTTCTTTTCGCTTTAAATTTTCTTGAATCCAAAGCCACGCATATTATGGGTGGTGAAATTACTTGGGAATGCGATGCCAACGGTGGCTATGTGTTTGAGCTAGTAGTTTATCGAGACTGTAGTGGCATTAGTCATTATGCTACTTATGACAATCTAAAACTCATTGGCCATTCTTCAATAAATAATATCCCTGTTCAACTGATTAGCTCAACAGATATTTCAGAAAACTGCAACAGTGCAGGGCCCTCTGCTAACTGTGGTGCCGGTCCTCCTTTTGCCTCTCTCGGAGGCCCTTATGGGACAGTTCAAATGAACGTCTATAAATCAGCGCCCATTCAATTGGGCGTGCCAGGTTCCAATCCTTGGATAATAATATGGTCGCATTGTTGCCGTGGGGCCAATAATTCTAATTTGTTTTACCCCGTCGCTTTAGGCTATACTTTGAGATCGTATATGTATGGTCCACCAGCCTCTCAGAATCCTCCTCAGTCTTGTTATGATAGTTCGCCTAAATTCTTAGAAGAGCCCATTACAACTAGCATGGCAGGCAAAGCTTCAACGGAATCAGTTATTGCCATGGATAAGGATGCAGATTCTTTGTTTTATTTCTTGGCTCCTAGTGTAACGAATTACATGGGCTTAAGTCCATTTCAAGAAGGGGGTTAACCCCGAATTTGTTCCCTATGTAGCTCCTTTCTCAGCTTCGGCTCC
>CALCFH010000400.1 GCA_937900215.1 uncultured Cryomorphaceae bacterium | reverse complement strand
GAAAAGAGCATTCACCTTAAAGAGGCCTTCATTCACATCTTTATAGTTGTTTGAGAGCTTTTTAAACTCAGTCTGGAAATGCTTTTCCTTAGTATGGGCTTTTAAAACTCGGATTCCTGAAAAGGCTTCTTGAACGAAGGTTGAGATTTCGCTCAAGGTGCGTTGCACTTTTTCGCTCCGCTTATTTATGGTTTGGCTGATCTTATAAATTGCAAAAGACAAGAAAGGGAGAGGAAGTAATACAAAAAAGGTTAGTCTAGCATTAATGCTAATCATAATGGCAATTACAATGACCAATGTGAAGAATACGTTTACTGCATACATTATAGCCGGGCCGACGTACATGCGAACCCGACTCACATCTTCGCTGATTCGATTCATTAAATCGCCTGTAGAATTTTTTCTATAAAAAGAAAGAGAGAGCTTTTGGTAATGCTCAAAAATTTCATTCTTTAAGTCGAATTCAATGTATCTACTCACTACAATAACCGTTTGGCGCATGAAAAACATGAAAACCCCTGATAGTAAAGCAGAACCAATAATTGAAAGCCCGAACCAAAACAGTTTGGTTTGCAGTAAATCTAGATCAGAGATTTCGCCAGATTTGTATTCTTCTATGGCAATTTCAACTACATCAAAAGACTCTCGAACCAATTGAGCGGGAAAAACTCTAAACACAACAGATACGGTAACAAAGAGAAATCCTATTAAAAGTCTCCACTTATAACGTAGGAAGTATTTGTTCAGATGGAGCAGTGCTTTCATATTTCATTCTTTTCATCTGCAAAGGCACGTTTTTCAATACCTTCGCGCTCCCAAATGTGGGTCTACAAAGGTAGCAATACCTGAGTTCACTGTTTAACCATTAATTCATTTAGTCATGAATTCGTCTCAACAATTTTTCCCAACTGAAAGAAACAATGAGTGGGTGTTTAATAATATGTCTTTTAAAGGGCATGAGCAAGTTGTGTATTGTCACGACGAGGAAACAGGGTTAAAGGCAATCATTGGTATTCACAGCACTGTTCTAGGCCCTGCTTTAGGCGGAACGAGAATGTGGGCGTATGAGAATGAGGGCGATGCCCTGCGTGATGTTCTTCGTTTGAGCAGAGGTATGACTTTTAAAGCAGCCATTTCTGGGCTCAATTTAGGCGGAGGGAAGGCAGTAATTATTGGCGATTCCCGAACGCAAAAGTCAGAGGCTATGATGGAAGCCTTTGGTCGTTGTGTAAATAGTCTTTCTGGCCGGTACATTACGGCTGAAGATGTGGGCATCAGCACTTCAGACATGGTTTCTGTTAAAAAATATACAGATCACGTAACCGGTATTCCTGAGTCAATGGGCGGAAGTGGTGATCCTTCACCCGTAACGGCTTATGGTGTTTTCAATGGTATGAAAGCCTCAGCTGAATTTCTTTGGGGAAACGATTCACTTGAAGGTAAAAAAGTCTTGGTACAAGGTGTCGGTCATGTGGGCGAGACTTTGGTTAAACACCTGACTGCCGCAGGCGCCAAGGTTATAATTAGTGATATTTACGCAGATCGCTTAGATTATGTTTCATCTCTATACGGTTCTGAAATTTGTCCTATCGAAAAGGTCTACGAAGCGGAGATGGATATTTATGCACCTTGTGCTCTAGGTGCTACCTTAAACGGAATAACCATTCCACTTTTAAAGGCATCTATTATTGCAGGTGCTGCCAATAATCAACTGGCTGATGAAAATATACATGGCAAGATGCTGAAAGATAGAGGAATAGTCTATGCGCCCGATTTTTTAATCAATGCGGGTGGACTAATAAATGTATACTCAGAAATTGCGCATTATAGCCTTGAAGAATCATTGAGAAAAGCGGCAGCCATTCGAGATACCACCTATTCTATTTTGGAAAAAGCGGCCTCTTTGAATATTACTCCGCACGAAGCAGCCTTGAGAACGGCTGCTGAACGCGTTGCAGCAGCGAAAATGAAAACAGCTTAGTACAATCGAATTTAAATTATAATATGCTCTCACGAAGACATATACGAATAAAGGTATTTCAATCCCTCTACGCTTATTTTCAGGAGGACAATCCAGATAGTTTGTCGATTGAAAAGCAGCTGACCAAGTCCATAGATCGGATCTATGAATTGTATATGTATGAGTTGCGATTACTGTATGAATTAAAATTGGCTGCGGAGCATTTCATTGATCTTGCAATGAATAAAAAGCTTCCCACTCATTCTGATTTAGATCCCAATAGACGATTTGTAGACAATCAGGTACTTCGAATTCTCACGGAGAATACTGATTTCGTTGCTGCTTGTGAGAAATATAAGGTAAGTTGGGCGGAAGAACGCCAGTTTACACGAAGCCTTTACCAAGAATTGAAGAATTCGGAACTCTTTAAGGCTTATATGGATAAACCCCATACTAGCTTTTCAGAAGACAAGTCTTTTCTGAGAGAGGTGTACGAAGTTTTTATAGTTCACAATGAAGATTTGTACAATCTGTACGAAGAAAAGAATCTGTATTGGGCAGACGACTTAGATGCGGCCCAAAT
>CALCFH010000399.1 GCA_937900215.1 uncultured Cryomorphaceae bacterium | reverse complement strand
GGATAGGTTTATCGGTAGCCAAAGGATTGGCATACGGACTAGACATACCACTTATGGGCATTTCTAGTTTGGAAGTGTTGTATTACTCGCTGAAAGCTCTTCATCCCACTGAATTTCAAAAACACCCTATTTTCTGGCCTATGATCGATGCTAGGCGAATGGAAGTCTATACGCTTTGTCTAGATGATACGGCCTCTCTCTTATCTCCTTTGAAAGCCATGATACTCGATGAGGAATTGCCCAATAAAAAGGGAGTTTGTTTTGGCGACGGAGCAGATAAAGCAATTGAACTATTGGAATGGAACGGATTTGAAGTTGTAACTGGAATTTTACCCATGGCGAAAGGACTCTTGGTTCCCGCTTTGAGTAGATTTTCAAAAGCCGAATTTGAGGATTCTGAGGTATATGAGCCCGATTATCTAAAAGAATTTCAGGCACTTAAGAAAAAATCGAGCTAATCTTTTAGCTGAGTTTAGATGTTTGTCACTTAGTTCAAGATTAATCTTTCTGATGTTCTTTCTGTAGCTGAAATACGCTCTAATAAGTAAACCCCTCTTGGCAAATCCGCTACGGGTATTTCAAGTTGGATGTTGGATAAGATCGGCAAGTCAAATAGGGTTCTAGACTGCATATCCACCAATCTTAGGACTCCATCTTCTGAAGAAACTACATTCAGATACTCTTGAGCCGGATTGGGAAAGAAGGAGAATTCGAATGTAGATACTGTTGCAGCCTCAAATTTCGAACTACTTACTGTAACATTTGAACAAAAAACTTGAGAATTACCACAACTGTCCTCTGCAGTAAGGCAAATAGTATAGCTACCTGGATTAGAATAGGTATGTTGAAAAACACTTGTGCTCTGGCTTCCAACATTTCCATCTCCAAAATCCCAGCTAAACTGTTGGGCGTCTATGGAAGTATTGGTTATTTGAAGCTGTAAACCTTGAGAAATCCAGCTAAACTGAGCCTGAGCAGAGGTCTGCGTAAAGCTGTGTACAGAGCTTGAGATGGCGTTGCTATTGGTTGGATAGAATAGTGCTTGATAGTCTCCTGAGCCCTGTGTTTCATAGCTTATTTGGGGTGATGCCATAGACCAGTTTATGATGCGATGATTATTGTTGTCGGCTATGAATAAACCCTGAGGAGTACAGTCCATTCCTGTTGGAAACTTAAGTTCATCAAGACCATTTCCGTTTATACCTCCAGCAACTAAAACACCCTGAGCTGCCGAAGGGCACCATTTTACTATTCTGTGATTGCTTTGATCTACTATATATATAGCATCGCTGGCGTCTACCTCAACATGGTACGGATTGTTCAGCAATTCCAATCCAGAGCCATTTCCTATTCCGCCTGCCACTTGTATGCCTGCATTTGACAAAGTAGACCATTTCATGATTCGGTGATTGGCTCTATCTGCCACAAAAACACATCCGTTTGGCCCTACCGCCACATCAGTAGGTGCATTCAATTGAGTAGCTAAACTTCCTTGACCATTGCCTCCAGCCGCAACACTTGCAGAAGATTGCCCCAGCTCCCATTTAAGAACACGGTGATTGTCTTCATCGGCTATGTATAAAGCATTTCCAACCAATTCTATACCCGCAGGTTTATTAAGTTGGTTTAAGGCGTTGCCTTGACCATTGCCTCCAGCTACCAAAACCCCTTGGGTAGCTCCAGGAGCCCATTTCACAATTCGGTTGTTGTTTCGATCGGATATGTAGATGTTTCCTGCATTGTCTATCGCAATACCACGCGGGTCGCGCAATTGGTGTAAAGCAGTGCCCGAACCATTTCCACCAGCTACTACCACTCCCTGATTTGCATTGGCATCCCAACGCACAATGCGATTGTTTCCCCTGTCGACAACATATGCACTATTGTTGAACATCTCCACTTCTTGAGGAAATCGAAGTTGATTCAATTGTCCGCCTTGACCAGTAGATCCTGCAATTTGCACTCCATTCGTGGCCATGCTGGACTTATACGTTCCAATTTTTATTAAGTCTTTAAACAATTCTACCGAATCCAATTCTTCAGCCAAAATGCCTTGAACAGCGATGCTGCTTTCTTTACAATCTGCATTTTGAGCCAAACTAATGTCTACCATAACAGGAGGAGGAGCCGGAAAAGTAAACTGTATATTTTGGCAGCTGCTGGATGTATTTCCGCAAGCATCCAACACATCCAAACAAATTAAATAGCTGCCTTCTAAAGAATAAGAATGAGAGGGAGACGCCAGATTAGAAGTAGAACCATCTCCAAAATTCCAATGATACTCCACAGCTTGCGAAGAAGCATCGGCAAATTGAAACTGATTGAAACTCTGATTGTAGGTAAATCCGGCTAGTGGAAGTGGGCTGAGTGTAAACTGCAATGAATTGGTATTAAGCTGACCTCCTCCATCTAAAAACAAATGAGCCGAATACGAAGCTGAACCAGTGGTATTGAATTGAAGGGAAGCCGAAGAAGCACCCCACTGAACTACTCTGTGATTGGCATGGTCTGTTACAACAATGGCGCCTTGAGCAGTGCGAAACAAGCCCGAAGGAAAGCTCAATTGATCTGGCAGAGAGCCATTTCCATTGCCGCCTGCCACCACAACACCTTGGGTAGAGCCAGGAGCCCACATGCTTACACGGTGATTGTTTCTTTCCACAATATACAGATTACCAGCGGCATCTATTTCTATATCTTTTGGTTCACTTAGCTGATTTAGATTAGAACCCGTGCCATTTCCACCTGCAACGAGAATTCCGGTACTTGCTCCTGGG
This sequence comes from uncultured Cryomorphaceae bacterium, assembly GCA_937900215.1. Lineage (GTDB taxonomy): Bacteria > Bacteroidota > Bacteroidia > Flavobacteriales > Schleiferiaceae > RFXV01. The sequence continues at coordinate 3,328 of CALCFH010000399.1, read as the reverse complement.
GCCCATTTCATTACGCGTGCATTCTTGCGATCCAATACAAAAACATTGAATGCCGCGTCAACAGCTACCGAAACAGGCTGCTGAAATTTATCGTTTGAAGAGCCACCGCCGTTACCACCCGCCACAACTACTCCTTGGGTAGCGCCTACATCCCAGCGAACTACTCTCTGATTCTTTTTATCTGCCACATAAACCCTTCCCAGCGCATCAACGGTAAAACCTTCGGGTTGGTAAAACTGATTCAATCCATTGCCAATTCCATTTCCGCCTGCAACCACAACACCCTGACTGGCACCTTGATCCCAGCGTACAACTCGGTGATTGTTTCTGTCGGCTATAAACAAACTCCCATTGGCATCAATAGCCATGGCATACGCATTTCTAAACTGATCTAGTCCAGAACCAGAGCCATTCACTCCCGCGTAGATTGTCCCTTCCGTTGCACCTGGTTCCCATTTCATTATTCGATTGTTGTTGCGATCCATTACGTAGGTATTGCCCTGATTGTCTTGAACCGCATCGTACGGATATCTCAATTGGGTGAGCTGACTGCCCTGACCGTTTCCACCGGCCAAAAGAGTTCCATTCGGAAGGGTTGAAGCCATAGTGGTTGAGATTAGCTGCGCGTCTTTAAACCATTCAACAGAAGAAACAGCCACAGCTGAACTCAGCTGAATACTTATTTGTTCATTCTGGCAAGATGCCGATTGCGGAGCAGTTAGCGTTGCAATAACTACTTGGGCATTAAGAGAAATACCAACGGAAATACAAAGACTTAGAAAGGCGAAAGAAAATCTATTCATGACTTGGGTTCAAACGAATGTGAACACACTAAGGCAAAGGAAATGCCTATCTAATGGCAGAGAACATACATTTACCTACATAAGATATTGAATTACAGCAATTTAAAATCTATTCTAATTTAATATACCTGAGATGTTTGCCGAAATATGTTTTAGCTTGAAAGCCTTATTATCAAGGTTTTATTAAAATTACGTATTAAAATAGTTTCAAAACATTTCAATTGGAATTTCAAGGGTATACTGTCCCAAATCCAAAGAAAGACTGTGTATAAATCGCTCTTTTTTGTAGGGAATTTCTAGTATTTATTTTTTATACGCCTTGTGAAAATGGAAGAGACACAGGATAAACACGCACTTTTTCCAATATTGGGAATATTTATTCTCATTTTGGGAGTGGGCATTTCCAACAAAAAGCATGCGTTCTAGACAGAATTCAGTCTACTTCTTCTTCCATTTTATTGAATTGCATCTCATACAATCGGTGGTATGCACCTTCTTTCTGTATGAGTTCTTGATGACTGCCTTCTTCAATAATTTGACCGTGATCCATAACGAGAATTCGATCTGCCTTTTGAATAGTAGCTAGCCTGTGCGCAATAATGATAGAGGTTCTTCCTTCCGTTAATTTATCGATGGCTTTTTGAATAAGCAATTCCGTATGGGTATCAATGGAAGAAGTTGCCTCATCCAGAATAAGAACAGAGGGATTGCTTACATACGCTCTTAGAAAGGCCAGCAATTGGCGTTGTCCAGAAGAAAGACTTCCACCTCTTTCTCCTACTCTAAATTCCCAAGATCCTGGAAGTTGATCCAATAGAGCATCCACCCCAATCAGTCGGGCTGCCTGGCTCAGCTCATCCATTGGGATAGGACTTCCAAGAGTAACATTCTCTTTTATCGTTTCTGAAAACAAGAAGACATCTTGCAATACTAAAGCGATCTGACTCCGCAATCCTTCAAGGGAATAGTCGCGCACATCCACCCCATCTAGTAGAATCTGTCCCTTCTGAATATCGTAAAAGCGATTGACCAAGTTAATAATGGTTGACTTTCCAGCTCCAGTTGCTCCCACTATAGCAAGCGTTTCACCCTGTTTAATCTTCAAGCTCAATCCCTTGAGAATCCACTCATTAGGCAAGTATGAAAACCATACATCTTTAAACTCTATTTCGCCTTTTATTTCGGTTGGATGTATTTCTCCGTGATCTTGAATTTTTTCTTCCTGATCCAATAATCGCAGAACGCGTTCAGAAGCCACCATACCCATTTGCAAGGTATTAAACCTATCTGCCAACTGGCGCAAGGGTCTAAATAGCATATTAATGAATATCAAAATGGCCGTTAAATCTCCAAAGGTTACCTCTCCTCCCATAGCGGCAGAAACCCCTCCATACCAAACGGCTAAACCAATGCTCACTGCAGACAAGACCTCTATAATGGGAAGGAAAATGGAAAAGTACCATATGGATCGGATGTTCGCATCCATATGCGATTTATTGATGGCCTTAAACCTCTTCAGCTCTGCCTCTTCTCTATGAAAGGCTTGCACTATCATCATTCCGCTTAGGTGCTCTTGCACGAAAGCATTGAGACGTGCCACCTGATTGCGCACGTCTTGAAAGGTAACTTTAATGGCCCTTTGAAACCAGCGCGTGGCGAAATAGAGCAAAGGCACAACGGATAAACTAATGAGCACCAATTTCCAATCGAAGAAATAGAACATTGCTGCGATCATTACCGCAATTTTGAAGAGATCTCCAAAAATCACCAGCAAACCTTCTGCAAAAATATCGGCAATGGTTTCTATATCTGATACTGCACGGGTAACCAAAGTTCCAATGGGAGTTTTGTCGAAAAATGCCAATCGCAGCTTGATTAGCTTTTCAAAAAGCAGCACGCGTATGTCGCGTATTACGCTCTGTCCGAGATAATTTGCAGAATAAATGAAAGCAAATTGCAGCAGAGATTCTACAATCAGTAGAAAGACCATTAACAAAGTGTAGTTGAGTAATCCGTGGGCATCAGGCTCCATTACAAAGTTGTCGATGGTGTATTTTATCAAAATCGGACGAGTAGTTCCTACCGCGCCGAGAAGAATGGTAAGCAAAATACCTCCATAGAAGAGCTTTTTATATGGCTTGGTATAGGCCATTACTCTCCTTAAAAGCTTTAAGTCAAAGGCTTTTCCGCTTACTTCAGACATGCTGTAATTTCTTTAGGATATCCTATTTCGGTGAGATACAATCCGTGAGCAGGCGCAGATTCTCCCGCCATCCTTCTATCTCCCGATTCAATGATTTTTTCAAACTCGTTTATGCTCAATCTTCCTTCTCCCACTTCCAACAGGGTTCCGACAATGGCGCGCACCATATTGCGGAGAAAGCGATTGGCTCGGATGGTAAAAATGCTGCTATTTTGGAAGTGTTGCCATTCAGATTTCATTAGATCGCAGCGGTGATTGCTGGCTCCATCATTCGAACGTGTGAAGGCACTGAACTCAGAATAATTCAGCAGACAATGTGCTG
>CALCFH010000398.1 GCA_937900215.1 uncultured Cryomorphaceae bacterium | reverse complement strand
GAATCCCCCATTTAACCGTTCTATGATTCCAGCTATCTGTGATATAGACCCCGTCTAGAGAATCTATTGATATACCTGTTGGAAAACTCAACTTCTCTAAAGAATTTCCTTGAGACTGACCTGTTGTGAGACTTCCTACTGGATTTCCTGATGCATATTTCAACACTCTATGATTTCCATAATCTGCAACGTACATATTGTCGTCTGCATCGATCTGAACATCCATTGGATTATTTAACTCCATTAAACCTGTTCCTGCCACTAATCCTCCTGTTACCACTGAGCCTACTATAGCCGCGGGCTCCCACTTCACAATGCGGTTGTTCTTCCTGTCTGCGACAAATAAATTGTTTGCAGCATCGAGAGCAATCCCCATTGGCTCTCTGAGTTGGTTATCGTCTTGGCCATGTCCATTTCCACCTGCAACAACAACTCCTACAACCTCTCCTACTGCCCATTTCATCACACGATCGTTTCGCATATCTGAAACATACACATCCCCATTGGCTGCAACTACTACTGAAGTTGGATTGTCTAATTGATCTAAGTCCGGACCAGCACCATTTCCACCTGCAACAACAACACCTTGTACTGCACCTACATCCCAACGCACTACACGGTGGTTATGTCTATCTGCAATGTAAAGGCTTCCGTTGTTGGTTCTAAAAATACCATGTGGATTTCTCAATTGATCCAAACCAGAACCAGGTCCGTTTGCACCGATGATTACAACCCCTTCAATAGCCCCTGGAGACTATCGAACCACTCGGTTGTTATTTTTATCCACAACATAAGTTCTACCTAAATTGTCATGGGCAACATCTTGTGGAAAACGCATTTGACTTTTCAATCCGCCTTGAGAACCTCCACCTACTAAAAGGCCATCCGTTCGCAAATAGGACGATTCAGAGAAATAGTTAACCGCATCTTTCAGCCAGTCAACTTGAACAATCACCTGATTCGCATTGTCTATTGTTAGTACTTCTTCTTGGCAACTTGGCGTGGAAGCAACAGAGATAGACTGTGCATGCGAAACGCCTCCAAAGAGCAGACTTAAGCCAATAAATAGAGTATCAAATTTTCTCATAGGACAAGGTTTTTAACAAGTGAGAAAGTTAACAACTTTTATCACTCAAAACGACCGAACTAATTGAAAACCAAAATATACCCTTATCAAGCCATTCAATTAATCATCAGAGGTAGTCACCTTTTTTAAGTCAGGAATGACAGAAAATTAACATTTATCCATTTTATAGACTCTGTCTCAAAACGGGAATATTGAAGGGACGCGAAAAGCCCTATAAACAATGTGTTTTTTTCATTTTAACCCTAGGTAGGAATCGAAAAGCTTAAACGATAATCTTTAAGCTTGCTGAAAGAAATCCTGACATAAAATTCACCAAATAAATTGTGATTCAATGGGAGTTTTCATTCTAAATAACCGAAAATAAATGACGGATTTTAAAAATTATAGACCTATTTCGCTTCTTTATCAAGCCAATATTCTGGATAATCTGCTTGAATATCGATAGTAATTTTTTGCACGGGATGCTCAAAGACAAGTCGTCTTGCATGAAGTGAAATACTTGAATCTGGATTGGATCTCTTTGCCCCGTATTTTAGATCTCCTTTTATAGGAAACCCCGCCAAGGATAACTGACAGCGAATCTGATGATGACGACCGGTTTCTAGAATGATTTTCATAACAGAATAGCGATCTAAATGTCTAAGAAGTTGAAAGTGAAGCACGGCCCTTTTTCCATTCGAATCGGATTCAGAAACAGCAAAAGACTTATTCTTAGCAGCATCTTTTCTCAACCAATGCTCCAAAACACCTAAAGCTTCCGCTTTCCAAGGAAGAGTTATGGCGTGATATTCCTTATGCCACTTTCGATCTTGAATAGCCTGAGAAAGCCTCGCTGCGGCCTTACTGGTTCTGGCAAAAGCTACAATACCTGAAACGGGCCGATCTATTCTATGCAATAATCCAAGGTAAACATCGCCAGGTTTATTGAATTTCTCTTTTAAATAGAGCTTCACTAAATCTGCCAAACATTGATCTCCTGTCTTATCGGCCTGAACCAACTCGCCTGGAAGCTTATTGATAACAATTAGATGGTTATCGATAAAAAGAATACGAGATTCTAAAGAATCAATATTGCTCAGATTCATTTGGGAAATTCAGACTCTTCACATCTTCACAATACTGGCGAATACCTCCTGTTATACTCTCATATAAATGCAAATATCTTCTAAGAAATCTTGGGGAAAACTCATGTGTCATACCCAGCATATCATGCAAGACTAAGACTTGACCATCCACACCATTTCCGGCACCAATGCCAATTACAGGAATATGCACTGCTGCGGCCACACGTGTAGCTAACTTCGCTGGAATTTTCTCTAAAACAATGGCAAAGCACCCCGTACTTTCGAGAAGCAAAGCATCTTCGATTAGTTTTTCTGCTTCTTCATCCTCCTTTGCGCGAACCGTATAAGTACCAAATTTGTAAATACTTTGCGGAGTTAGCCCCAAGTGGCCCATCACTGGAATTCCCGCCGTAAGTATGCGCTTAACGGAAGTAATGATTTCGCTTCCACCTTCTAATTTCACCGCATGAGCTCCGCTTTCTTTCATTATTCGGATGGCGCTGCTCAGTGCCTCTTTAGAATTTCCTTGATAACTACCAAAAGGAAGATCCACCACAACCAAAGCCCTTTCTACCGCGCGTACTACGGAAGATGCATGGTAAATCATTTGACTAAGTGTTATGGGAAGAGTGGTTTCATGTCCTGCCATAACATTGCTGGCCGAATCGCCCACGAGGATAACATCCACTCCTGCTTGGTCCACCATTCGAGCTAACGTGAAATCGTAAGCCGTTAACATTGCTATTTTCTCGCCCCTCTTTTTCATCTCTTGAACCGAGGCGGTGGTAACTTTTTTGAACTCTTTCGTTGCTGCTGACATAGGTTTTAACAAAGTCTACCAAAGCTATACAATATCTTTGTCGTTGTACTCAATATTACCCATGCAGAATTTTTTAAAATACGGCTTCATTGTCCTCACCTTTTTTCAGCTCATTTCTTGCGACAACACTCTGGACGTCAATGATAAATGGACGGACATAACGGTAGCTTTTAGTGTCTTAGACAAAAGTCAAGACACTCAATGGGTTCGCATTAACCGCGCTTGGCTAGGAACAGATGACATTCTAATTGGTGCTCAAAGTCCAGATTCTATTTATTACAGCCAAGTTTTGTCGGTTTTTTTAGATGAAATGGACGGTTCTACTGTGCGCAAAACAATCACCTTAACCTACGACGATCAAAGTAGACAACTCAACGATGGCTATTTTACTACGGAGGGATATCATCTCTACCGAACAACAGAAACCATTAATTCGGATTACAGATATCGTTTGCGCATAGACAAAGGTGAGGGCAGCCCAATTGTAAGTGCTGAAACCGTTGTTCTAAATAATAGCTTAAATATCACTCGACCCAGCGCCGTAGCAAAAATCAATCTTGAACCTTTTATAAATTATGGCTTTGAGTATACATCTCAAAACAACTCCAAAATTTTCCAGCCTGTTATTATCCTGAATTACAAAGAATTTAATATCAATAATCCATCTGTACTTAGCTATCACCAGGCACGATTTCTTCTCCCCACAAAGGAATCCATTAACACTGGAGGAGGAATTGGCATTATCTCGGGCTATACTACAGAGTCATTATTAGAAGGATGGAAGCTTCAAATACCTACCGATCCAAACGTAAGACGCTTTGTGACGGGGATAGATTTTGAGGTAAGAGCTGGAACAGAAGACATGCACACATACATAAATGTCAATCAACCCCCAACTGGCATTGTTACCGAACGTCCTGATTTTAGCAATATAGAAGGTGGATATGGTCTTTTTGCCAGCACCGCCCTAAACGGACGATACGACAAAGAACTGACTGAGAGCGGGTTGCTTCAACTGGTTCTGAATGATATTAGCTGCGAGCTTCAATTTGGAAGAATCTTCCTTTCTCCTTCGGGTGCAGACACGTGCTATTGTACTGGTAACGGACAATGCAATTAATGTATTTAAGACAATTTGTCACTTACACGTAAGTCTAGTAACAGATTGACAGTTAAACATCTTATGGCATAACAGTTGACTATTTCGGGCTTATAAACCCGCAAATTAATCGACTAGCATGAGTAAGATTATCGGAATAGACTTAGGAACAACCAATTCGTGTGTTGCCGTTATGGAGGGTAACGAGCCCGTAGTAATTCCTAACAGTGAAGGTCGTAGGACCACACCTTCCATCATTGCCTTTATAGAAGGTGGAGAGAGAAAAATTGGCGATCCAGCAAAACGTCAGGCAATTACCAATCCTACCAAAACTATTTCATCCATAAAGCGATTTATGGGCAAGAACTACTCCGACTCTAATATTGAGGCTGGAAGAGTTCCTTATAAAGTGGTTAAAGGCGACAACAATACCCCGCGTATTGAAATCGACGGCAGAATGTATACACCGCAGGAAATCTCTGCAATGGTTCTTCAAAAAATGAAGAAAACGGCAGAAGATTACTTGGGCACCACCGTAACGGAAGCCGTTATTACCGTTCCTGCATATTTTAACGATGCAGAACGTCAAGCTACTAAAGAGGCCGGTGAAATTGCAGGTCTTAAGGTGCGAAGAATCATCAATGAGCCTACAGCAGCAGCCCTCGCTTATGGTATAGATAAAAAAGGAAGGGATGAAAAGATTGTTGTTTTCGATTGTGGTGGAGGAACGCATGACGTTTCTGTATTAGAACTTGGAGAGGGCGTTTTTGAGGTAAAGGCAACCGATGGAGATGTGCACCTTGGAGGAGACGATTTTGATCAGAAAATCATTGACTGGTTGGCTTCTGAATTCCAAACTCAAGAAGGCATAGATCTGCGTTCAGATGCTATGGCATTACAACGTTTGAAGGAAGCCGCTGAAAAGGCAAAAATTGAACTTTCGTCTGGTACTTCTACAGAAATCAATCTTCCCTACATTACGGCAACCGCAAGCGGACCAAAGCACTTGGTTAAATCGCTTACTCGTGCTCAGTTTGAGAAGCTTGCTCAAGACTTAATTGATAGAACCATTGAACCTTGTCGCACTGCTTTGAAGAAATCTGGTTTAACTACCAGCGATATCGACGAAGTTATATTGGTTGGTGGGTCTACCCGTATTCCTGCTATTCAAGAAGCCGTTAAAAAATTCTTTGGAAAAGAGCCTTCAAAAGGAGTGAATCCAGATGAGGTGGTTGCCATTGGCGCTGCCATTCAAGGGGGTGTTTTAAGTGGTGAGGTTAAGGATGTTCTACTTTTGGATGTTACCCCTCTCTCTTTAGGTATTGAGACTATGGGCAATGTAATGACCCGTCTAATAGAAAGCAATACAACCATTCCCACCAAAAAATCAGAGGTATTCTCTACCGCTGCTGACAATCAGCCTACGGTTGAAATTCACGTGCTGCAAGGAGAACGCCCGATGTCAAGAGACAATAAAACAATTGGTCGTTTTCATTTAGATGGAATTCCACCTTCTCCTAGAGGTGTGCCTCAAATTGAAGTAACCTTTGATATTGATGCCAATGGAATATTAAATGTTTCAGCCAAAGACAAGGCAACGGGTAAAGAACAAAGCATTCGCATTGAAGCTTCTTCTGGCTTATCAAAAGAAGAAATTGAGAAGATGAAGCAAGAGGCAGAAGCCCATGCGGATGAAGACAAGAAGCTTAGGGAAACAGCAGACAAGTTAAATGCGGCTGATTCTATGATTTTCCAAACTGGAAAGCAATTATCCGAATTTGGAGATAAGCTAAGTGCAGATAAAAAAGAGCCCATTGAAACAGCCTTAGAATCTCTAAAAAAGGCTCACGCCAGTCAAGAGCTTAGTGCTATTGATGCTGCAATGGAACAGATCAATGAAGCATGGAAGAACGCCTCTGAAGAAATGTACAAAGCGCAACAGCCAGATGGCGATGGAGCAGCCCATGAAGGCCCTGCTTCTGGTTCAGATTCAGCTGCCGATGTAACCGCTGTAGATTTCGAAGAAGTAAATGACG
>CALCFH010000397.1 GCA_937900215.1 uncultured Cryomorphaceae bacterium | reverse complement strand
CTCGTATTTCTAGATGTATTCTTAATAAAAAGAAAAACGAAATGGTTAGAGAGATTATTTCAATAAGACTAGTCTTTTTGCTCTTATTTCCTATGATTGCCTTTGCTCAACCCAAATATGGTGAGAGTTTGAGAGAAGGAAATGACGCCTATGCCGATGGACGCTATGCAAAGGCAGAACAAGAATATAGAAAGGGATTGGAGGCAAATCCAGAGAGCCCCGATGCCTCTTTTAACTTAGGAGATGCTCTCTACAAACAAGAGCGTTTTGAGGAAGCACTTCAAGTTTTTCAAGAGAGTTACAACAAGGCTCGCAACGACAATGAGCGGGCGGCTAGCCTTCACAATTTGGGCAATGCATTTTATAAGGGAGGGAAGTACAAAGAGGCGGCTCAGGCCTATTCGCAAGGTTTGAAATTAAACCCGAACGATGAGGAAACGAGGTATAATCTCGCTCAGAGCTTGAGAAAGATTCAAATTCCACCTCCAAAGGAAGAACAGCAAAATCAAAACAATCAGCCCTCTTCTCCCGAAGAACAGAAACCACAAGATCAACCCAAATCGGGTGATCAAGACGATGAGCAGCAAGACGGAAAAGAAGGTCAGCAACAAGATTCGGAAAGCAATGATGGGAAAGAATTTAACGAAGAACCTCAGGCAGAAGGCGAATTAAACAAAGAAGAAGCTGAACGTCTTTTAGATGTGCTAGACGAGCAAGAGGCTCAACTTCAAAAGAAGTTAAAAGAGCAAAAAGCAAAGAAACCGAAGAAGAAAACTGAGAAGGATTGGTAATGAAAACAAAGGCTTTCTTTTTATTTCTCTGCTTGCCCATTTGGATGCTGGCTCAGGTTCAGTTTATTGCTGAAGCCGATCGATATCGCATTACAACGGAAGATGTATTAAGGGTAAGCTATAGTATAGAAGGCGAGGGCTCTGGATTTCAATCGCCGAACTTTTCCCCTGATTTTAGTCTGCTTTCAGGCCCCAATAGAAGCTATCAAAGTTCCATAATTAATGGAAGAGTTAGCTCGAGTCAGAGCTTTCAATATGCTCTTCGACCTACTCGCACGGGAACCTTAAAGGTGCCTTCTGCTCGCATACGGGTAAACGGCGAGTATGTAGAGAGCAAAGAGCTTGAAATAGAAGTTGTTTCTCCTAGCGAAAGTCCCGCTCAGCCAAATAGTCCTGCGGCCAAAGCGAAAGAGTCTGCCTTTATTCGGATTAAAGCCAGCAAGCGCAATGTCTATGTAGGCGAGCCCATTGTATTGGATTTTACTCTTTATTATTTGGAGGTAGATCAGCCTCGGGCGGTAAAGGAACCCGAGTATAGAGGCTATTATATTCAAAAGTTAGAAGTAGACGATAAGGAGCGCTATGGAAAGGAGGTTTTGAATGGAATGCGATACAACACCGCTATTCTTAACCAAGTTTTATTGGTTCCTCAACTCTCGAATGCCAAGATTGAAGGAAATTTTGAGTGCACCATTCCCACTGTTATTCGCACC
>CALCFH010000396.1 GCA_937900215.1 uncultured Cryomorphaceae bacterium | reverse complement strand
CTTTCACTTGATTAATAATTTTATTCGAGACTTTTGCAAGAAACGTATAGGGTAAATGGCACCAATCTGCAGTCATCCCGTCTGTTGAGGTAACTGCCCGAAGAGCCACAGCATTTTCGTACGTTCGCTCATCTCCCATAACACCAACAGATTGTATGGGGAGAAATATCGCTCCTGCTTGCCAAACATCATCATACAATCCATCCTCTTTCAAACTATCAATAAAAATTGCATCTACCTCTTGCAAAATACGTACCTTTTCCTTAGTTACCTCTCCAAGTATTCGAATTCCTAATCCAGGTCCGGGAAATGGGTGTCTACCCAAAATTCGTTGATCAATTTCTAAACTTTTTCCTATACGCCTTACCTCGTCTTTAAATAGTAATCGAAGAGGTTCAACCACTTGCAATTTCATGTAATCCGGCAATCCGCCAACATTGTGATGCGATTTTATGGTTTGAGAAGGCCCTCCAGTAGCAGAGACTGACTCTATAACATCTGGATAAATAGTTCCTTGCCCGAGCCATTTCGCGCCTTCCACTTTTTTTGATTCTTCATCGAAAACCTCTACAAAAACCCTGCCTATAGCTTTGCGTTTACGCTCGGGGTCGGTCTCATTTTTTAAGGCTTCATAGAATTTTTCGGATGAATCTATTCCTTTGACATTCAATCCCATACCTTTATATGATTCAAGTACAGATTCAAATTCATTTTTTCGTAACAAGCCATTATCAACAAAAATACAATGCAAGTTTGAACCTATTGCTTTGTGTAGCAGAACAGCTGCCACGGAAGAATCAACTCCGCCTGATAACCCAAGTATTACTTTATCTTCTCCAAGTTGTTCTCTCAACTTACTGGTCGTTTCCTCCACAAATGAATTCGGGGTCCAGTCGCCGCAACAGCCTGAAATAGTATAAACGAAATTCTGTAGAAGTATTTTCCCTTCCGAGGAATGATAGACTTCGGGGTGGAATTGAATTGCATACGTATGCTCGCCCTCTACATGGTAACCAGCAATAGAAACATCCTCCGTACTGGCAATAATTTGGTAGTGTTCGGGAATGCGCTCAATGGTATCGCCATGTGACATCCAAACTTGACTACCGGTTGACATACCTTTTGTCAAGGTACATGATTCGTCCACATATTTTAGATGAGCTCTACCGTATTCTCTAGTATTAGAAGGCATAACTTCTCCACCGAAATGATGCGCCAAATATTGAGCGCCAAAACATATGCCCAACAACGGAAGTTTACCTTTTATAGCATCTAAATTCGGTTTCGGAGATTGTTCGTCACGTACAGAAAAAGGGCTACCGGATAATATAATTCCTTTTACGTTGTCTGTAATGGATGGTATTTTATTCCATGGATGGATTTCGCAATATACATTGAGTTCTCTTATTCTTCTCGCAATTAGTTGAGTATATTGAGAGCCGAAATCTAAAATTATTATTCTTTCATGCATACTGCAAAGATAATCCCTTTATGCTTTGTATGACTAAAACACAGCGCGTCAGATATGAGATAATTTATTAACAGAAATTCACGTGGACAATTTCTAAATTGAAAGCTGATATTCTTGCTATTTATCTTGCTTAAAATTGTAACTTTGGCTTTCTCAAAATTTAGGAGATGATTGGAGATATTTTAAAAAAGCTTTTCGGTGATAAAAGCACTAAAGATAAAAAAGAGTACTGGCCATATGCTGAAAAAGTACTTGATGCACACCAGGGTATAGCGGGTCTATCGGATAATGAACTGCGTTTAAAGACGCTCGAGTTTCAAGAAAAATTAAGAAATGATAGGCAAGAATTGGAAGATGAATTTTCGGCTTTACAAGATAGAGCGGCTGATTTTGACACTCCATTGGAAGAAAAAAACACCTTATTTGAAGCCATAGAAAAACTTGAAAAGAGAATAGACGAGCAGATAGAGGCTTCTCTGTTGGAAATATTGCCAGAAGGATTTGCCGTGATTAAAGAAACAGCGAGGCGATGGGCTGAAAATGGTCAGTTAGTTGTGGACGCAACAAGTTTTGATAGAGACCTCTCAATGAAAAAAGATGGGATCCAGATACAAGGTGATAAAGCTGTTTGGTCGAATGAATGGACAGCCGCGGGAACCAAAATCAAATGGAATATGGTGCACTACGATGTGCAACTCATGGGTGGGGCTGTTCTACACAAAGGAAATATTTCCGAAATGCAAACAGGAGAGGGTAAAACGCTAGTAGCAACATTGCCTGTTTACCTGAATGCACTCGCTGGTAAGGGAGTACACCTGGTTACAGTCAACGATTACTTGGCAAAACGAGACTCAGAGTGGATGGGACCGCTTTACCAATTCCATCAACTAAGCGTAGATTGTATAGATAAGCACCGTCCTAACTCAGCAGAGAGAAGGCAAGCATATTTGGCTGATATTACATTTGGCACCAATAATGAATTTG
>CALCFH010000395.1 GCA_937900215.1 uncultured Cryomorphaceae bacterium | reverse complement strand
TCATTGTAATGTATTTTTAATTAAACTTCTTGTCAGAACCTTTCTGACGCTACAAAGTACAGAAGAGATTTCGGTCTATTTTTATCGATTTTGGAAGTCGTATATTGCCACTTTATCGATTTTGGAAATTTATTTGTAGCTATTCATTTACAAGCACTTGCAATCGTTTATCGGCGCCTTATCCTTCTAAACTCTCCTATTTGTCTAAAAAATCTATCCCTTTCTTTGTCCGTTTCACTCTTATTATCCTTCTGTTTTTTTCTTAAAACCGACCAAAATGGCATTGACTTAGATGCACGACTCTTTGGCCTTTTAAACACTACTGCTAAGTATAGATTCATTCTTTCTATAGAAAGGAGGCTTTTGGGCTATTTCCCTTTCCTTATCTAGGCTTTTCCATTTTCATTCTTCCCCTGCTTCACCCTTTGGAGTAACCAATCCCTTCGATCTTCTTTAAAAGGAAGTGCAACTTGGGTCGAAACCTAGGCCCATCCTCAATAAATGAATCAAGCTAGGTATTAAAAACGCCGGATTCTGGGCAAAAGGCATTGGCCTAGCAAGAATTTATTCTCGAACCGAGCCTATGGCCATACTCGAAAACCCACCCTTATGCTGATCTACTAAAAAATGGAATGACGCCCTTCCAATACCGCTCTCAGCCTTAACGCAATGCGCGCATGGCCAAACCAAAGCATCCCAAGTCAAGCCTAAATACAGTGGGGCTTAGTCAAAAAAAATCCATCACTTCTCAACATGCCTCCTCCTTGAGGCAAAACGCCTTCTCTTCCATGCAATGTGCTTTAACCCCAAGGCAAAACACTCATGCCTCAACGCAACATGCTTCAACCTCAACGCAACATGCTCCATCCTCAACGCAAAATGCTCCGTCCTCAACGCAAAATGCTCCATCCTCAACGCAACATGCTTCAACCTCAACGCAACATGCTTCAACCTCAACGCAAAATGCTTCAACCTCAACGCAAAATGCTTCAACCTCAACGCAAAATGCTCCGTCCTCAACGCAAAATGCTCCAGCCTCAACGCAAAATGCTCCAGCCTCAACGCAAAATGCTCCGTCCTCAATGCAAAATGCTACGTCCTCAACGCAAAATGCTCCTGCTTCAACGCAAAATGCTCTGAAGTCAAGTTAAAACGCTCATTTCTCCATACAAAATGGTCTAAACTCCTAAAAATGCACTGAGATGGCAATACCTCATGCTCTCCATTGAAGCTTGTTGTTGCCTAAGGCTATTCAAAGGGAGCAGGAATACATACAATGGTCTGAGAAGTTATGCATTCCATGGTTCTACTCTAGAAAGATCTCAAATACCTGAGGCCAATTCTTTTTTCATTGCACTGTTTGTACACTTGGCTTGGCAAGGTGGATGCAGAGATTTCTGATCAAAAGTCGAGCGCCATTTACTCACTCAACTAAACGAAGTCTTTATTATCTGCCATCAAGCCTTTATAAAACAGAGCCAACTACTGGAAAACCCTTGCTTGCACTGCGCCAATCGTAGACAAGGCTTTAATTGAGTTGGAGCTTTCAAATGAACGAAAGGCAAACTCATGCTTCGCCATTGGTAACAGCATAAGTAGGTACGGAGCTGTTACTTGATTAGAATGGAGTTTCTTATCAAGAGCAGAAAGTAAAAATCGCTATGCGGTAACTATAGCTCGACGGAAGTACTGACTTCTTCTTTTTCTGGCAAGACAAAAGAAAACAAAAGGGCAAAGCCAATCAGCAAAACACAGCCAATGACATTGTACCAAAGGTATTCTACCTTAAAAGCTTCAAAGGCTTTCCAGTTTTGCACCCGTCCTAGGTGAATCAGCAATACGGCCGCTTCAGCAAGAATGGCAGCGATAAACACCGATTTGGATTTCACCTTCTTGATAAAGAAGGCAACTAAGAATACGCCTAGAATGGTGCCATAAAAGAGCGACCCTAAGAGATTGACCATCTCAATAAGATTGTCAAATAAGCGTGCAACCAATGCGAAGCCAATGGCCATGAGTCCCCATACCACTGTCATATATTTTCCTGCAAATAAAAAAGTTCTTTCCTTCTTCTCTCCACCTAAACGCTTGTAGAAATCAATGAGTGTGCATGAAGTAAGCGCGCTGAGTTCACCAGAAGTAGAAGACATAGCCGCGCTGAGTATAACCGCCAAGAGCAAGCCAATTAATCCATGCGGCAGATGATTTAGCACATAGTATAAAAACACATAATTGGTGTCTTTTACGCTCTGGTCTGGAACGGCTGCTTGCACCAGGGTGCGCACTTCATCTCTCAATAACTTCTCTGTTGCCTCTGCCCGAGCCAAGCCTTCAGAAGCCCTGTTTTTAGAAAAGATATCGCCATGCCGAATGGCATTGATGTAGAGCTCTCTGTTCTCTTCAATGATTTCAAAGTTGTTGTTGAAGCTCTCTTGAATCTCATAGAACTCTGGGGCTTTCTCTGAATTCTTTAAGGCTTCTACTCCTGCCGTATTAAAGAATATCGGTGGCGCTTGGAAGAGGTAAAAGACGTAAATCAGCACACCTATAAACACTATAGAGAACTGCATGGGTATTTTAACAATTCCATTGAAGATCAATCCCAATCGACTTGCCTTTAAACTCCTTCCGCCCAAATACCGCTGCACCTGACTCTGGTCTGTACCGAAGTAAGAAAGGGCTAAAAACAATCCGCCTGTTAGTCCGCTCCAAAGTGTATAGCGTTCATTGAAGTCAAAACCAGTGTCAATGACAGTCATATGGTCTGATCGACCGGCGAGGAGTAAAATTTCGTTGAAGCTTACTCTTTCCAACAAATAGAAAAGAACAATACCCATAGCTAGAAGCATTCCACCTAAAATCACAGACATCTGCCATTTTTGGGTAATGCTCACTGCCCTACTTCCTCCGCTTACAGTATAGAGAATAACCAATCCGCCTACACTCAATATGGTTAGATTTAAATTCCAACCCAAAATGGTACTTAGAATAATGGCCGGAGCATAGATGGTTAATCCGGCTGCCAGACCGCGTTGAATTAAAAAAAGGAAGGCCGTAAAAAGCCGTACTTTTAAATCAAATCGCTGCTCTAGGTACTCATATGCGGTATACACCCTAAGCTTATAGTAAATAGGAATAAAGTACCGGCTGATGATGACCACTGCAATGGGCATACCGAAGTAAAACTGAACAAAGCGCATTCCGCTCTCGTAGCCCAGACCGGGTGCACTCAAAAAAGTAATGGCCGAAGCCTGGGTAGCCATTACCCCCATACCTATACTAAACCAACCCATCTCATTGCCGCTCCGCAAATACTGATCAAAGCTTTGCTTTGAACGCGTTTGCCAAATGCCCGCCGCCGCAATGGCCAGCATGGTTAAGCCTAGTATTATCCAATCAGACCAATTCATGCTTTACGAATAATAGAGTGAAATAAAATAGAAGAAAATGATCTGAAAAAGCAAAAAAGCCAAGACAAAAGTGTGTAGGCTATTCCAATTTCTCAATCCTTGAAAGCGCGGTCTATTCTGGCTCATAGCAAAGCATATTTACCAATAGCTTATAGGCTCCGGGCACAGCGGCTGGCAATTGTCGGAAGAAAGAAATACCAGTATACATAAAGGCGCCTTTTCCATAGTGGGCTACGAGCAATCCTCCCAATTGCGGTGCCTCTTCCTTATCGCTCCAACTAATAAGCGGACGATACTCTGGGGCCCATTCGTTTGCGAAATAGAGCCCTCGCTCCTGAACCCAATGATCGAAATCCGCCTGGCCAATCTTATTCGGTTTATTGAATACCCCATGGGTGGGGTCTACAAAATTTGCCACAGCTTTTTCATCGGTTACCCGATCTCTGCCCAACTCTATAGCATACGGACCAAAAGACCGCAATTTCAAATCGGAGCCACTGGTATTGTATTGTAC
>CALCFH010000394.1 GCA_937900215.1 uncultured Cryomorphaceae bacterium | reverse complement strand
ACGAGAGATAGGAAACCTTTGGTTGGAAGAATTCCAGGCATGGAGAATTTGAGTGTGTTTAACGGTATGGGTAGTAGAGCTGTACTAATGGCACCCTTATTGGCTGTAGAGTTATTAAATCATTTATTTGAAGAGGGTGGGTTAACTAAAGAGTTATCGCCTTCTCGCTTTTTAGAGAAATGAGGGTCGTATTGCACAAATAAGTTGATGTATGTACTTCTTGAAAGTCGAAGTATATAAGGGCCTAAAAGAAGCAGAACAAGAGCAAGACCGGAAACGGTTCCCCAAATTCCCCAATCAAATATAAATTTCGTTATCAGGTATACAGCTATAAAAATGGCTACCGTATATCCATAACTCACATACATAGCACCATAATAGAAAGAAGGCTCTAGTTCATATTTCTGACCACAATTACTGCAGTTTTTGGGCATAGTGGCCATAGTAGACCAAGAATACGCAGAACGACTGATGAATAGAGGTTCTTCATGACATCTTGGACAGCGCATTCTGAGAATGCTGTAGAGTTTATTTCCCTTTTTAAACATGCAACAAAGGTAAGAAGGGCGTGCATCCGCTATGTTACCTTTGTCACGATGGTATCACTGAATAAAATAACGGTCGAATTTTCAGACCGAGTCCTTTTTGATGAGATTGGTTTCTTAATCACAAGGACAGATAGAATAGGATTAGTAGGCAGAAATGGTGCGGGTAAATCTACCTTGCTCAAGGTTCTCGCTGGTCAGTATAAAACAGATGGCGGAAAAGTAGCTGTTTCGGGAGATTGCTCTATAGGATATTTGCCTCAAGAACTTGATCTAGAAGACAAATTTTCTCTGATGGTAGAGATGGAGAAAAGTCTTCCGGAAATTGTATCTCTTGAAGAAAAATTAGCGCAAGTAAATCATGAGCTAACCACTCGCACGGATTACGAAAGCGATTATTATACAGAACTCATCCAACAGCTCAACGATTGCAACGATCGGTATGGAATTATTGGAGGATATACTTTTAGAGCCGATATAGAAAAGATTCTTCTCGGCTTGGGCTTCAAGCCAGAGGTCTTTGATAATCACACTTCTACTTTTTCGGGCGGATGGCGGATGCGTATTGAGCTTGCGAAATTGCTTCTTCAAAAGAACGACCTACTGCTTCTAGATGAGCCAACAAACCACTTAGATATTGAATCCATAATGTGGCTGGAAAATTTCTTAAAAGATTATCCAGGCGGCATAGTCATGGTAAGTCACGACCGAGCTTTTCTTGATGCAGTTACCAATCGAACGGTTGAATTATTTGCTGGCAATGCCTACGATTTTCCTGTTTCGTATTCTAAGTACATAGCATTAAGACAAGAGCAGCGCGAGCAACAAATTTCAGCGAAGAAGAATCAAGAAAAGGAAATTAAGCAAACGGAGCAACTGATTGAGAAATTTAGATACAAGGCATCCAAAGCCTCTTTTGCGCAGAGTTTAATCAAAAAGCTCGATAAGATGGATCTTATTGAGGTAGATGAGGAGGACAGACGTCGAATGAAATTTAAATTCGCTCCGGCACCAAGATCAGGCAAGGTAGTTTTAGAATGCGAAAAGGTGAGCAAATCGTTTGCCGAAAACGCAGTATTATCAAATGTGTCGCTTGAGGTTGAGCGCGATCAGCGAATTGCTTTCGTTGGTCAGAATGGACAGGGGAAATCCACCTTGGTTAAAGTCATTGCTGGAACCTTACCTTTTGAAGGTGTTGTCAATTTAGGCCACAATGTGCTTATGGGTTACTATGCACAGAATCAGGCAGATGCTTTAGATGGCAACAAAACTTTACTTCAAACAATTGAGGATGTCGCACCGGAAGAATTAAGGCCAAGATCAAGAGATCTTTTAGGATCTTTTATGTTCTCAGGACAAGACGTCGACAAGAAAGTAAAAGTGTTGTCTGGGGGTGAAAAAGGTAGATTGGCGTTGTGCAAGCTCCTTCTTGAACCGATCAACCTTCTGATAATGGATGAACCTACGAACCATTTGGATATGCAGGCTAAAGATGTATTAAAGCAGTCTTTGCAGAAATTTGAAGGAACATTGATTGTAGTCAGTCACGATAGAGATTTTCTAGAAGGATTAACAGATAAAACCTATGAATTTAGAGATGGAAAGGTGAAGGAATACCTAGGAGACATTCGCTATTTCTTAGAGCAAAGAAAGGTGGTACATTTTAGAGAAATTGAACAAAGAAAGGTAGAGAAGAAGGCAGATAAAAGCACGGATACCAAAAAGGAGAACCTAGATATTAAGGAAAGAAAGGAGTGGGAGAAAGAATTGAAGCAGTTGGAGAAAAAGCTTGATCTCACGATGGAGAAAGTGGAGATTGAAGAGGAAGCCTTAGCGGAGTGGGATAGAAAGTTAGCGAGTCCGGAGGAGTTTAAAGTCTTGAGCACAGAAGAAGGATTCTATGGCCGTTATGAGGCACAGAAGAAGCTCATTGAAACACATATGTTGGAGTGGGAGAGCCTTGAAAAAAAGATTCTACAGCTCAAGAAGAAGTTAAACTAAGGAGTCTTACGAATGCCAACTGAATTCCAAGAACATATTTTCCCTAATGGCATGAAGCTCTTACACAAAAAGACCTTCAGTCCGGTAGTGCATCAGGCTTTAATTTTCAAAGTAGGCTCCAGGGATGAGTCGGCAGAGCAACAAGGTATGGCTCATTTTGTTGAGCATTGCCTCTTTAAGGGCACTCAAAAGAGAAAGACTTTTCACATTCTTAGCCGTTTAGACGATGTGGGTGGAGACCTGAATGCCTATACTGGAAAGGAGGAAACCACTTTATATGCAGCCGTATTGAGAACCGATTTTAAGCGGGCTGCAGAGCTATTGGCAGATATTGGGTTTCAATCCGTCTTTCCAGAAAAGGAAATTGCAAAAGAAGTAGATGTAATTACAGATGAAATTAAGGCCTATAAAGACAGTCCTTCTGATCACGTTTTTGATTTATTTGATGAATATATTTTCCCCAATCATCCTTTAGGCAATAATATACTCGGAACAGAAGCCCATCTTAGGTCTTTCAACAAGCAGTCTACATTGGATTTTTACCGAAATAACTATATGCCTTCTAATGCAGTTGTAGGTATTTCTGGCTCTATCTCTTTTGAAAGAGTTGTACGAACTTGGGAGGCAATTTTAGGCGATTTTAAAGGCTCAGGGCATTCGAAGGAAAGACAGAATGTTGGATTGTACACTCCTCAACAAGTCCGTATTCCAACACCTCATATTCAGTCGCATTTAGTTATAGGAAATAGAGCCTACGGTGTGCGTGAAGAAAAGATGTTGGCTCTCTTGCTTGCGAATAATATTTTAGGTGGTCCGGGCATGAATACCAGACTGAATTTAAGAATTAGAGAGAAGTTCGGTCTTACCTATCATCTAGAGTCATTTTATACGCCCTATACAGATACGGGTAGTTGGGGGATTTATCTCAGTACAGATCCAATGCAACTCGATCTAGTGTTGTCCAAGGTGTATAAAGAAATGAAAGATTTGCGCAATAATGCCTTAGGAACCATTCAGTTGAGCAAAGCTAAAAAGCAGTTGCAAGGACAAATTGCCATTGGCCAAGATAGTCCAGGCTCTGCAGTTAGCGGTGCCGCACGTATGTGGCTTAACTTTGACGAAATAGAACCTTTAGAGCTTACCATGAATAGGATTTCGGAAATCACAGCTTCCGATATTCTAGAAGTTTGCAATGAAGTTTTTCTTGAGAAGGATTTGTCGCAAATACTTCTCTCAGGCGATAGTTCAGAAGTAAATTAAAGAGAATATGGAATTTCCAGATCCGAAGATTAATGAATATGCCGAAGCGTTTACTTCTGCAGAACCCGTTTTATTGGCAGAATTAAATCGAGAAACTTGGTCGAAAGTTATTATGCCCAGAATGCTCTCCGGACATATTCAAGGAAGAATGCTGAGCAGTATTAGCAAGATGTCTAGGCCGAAAAGAATTCTTGAAATCGGTACGTATACTGGCTACTCTGCACTCTGTTTAGCCGAAGGCCTAACGCAAGAAGGCGTGCTTCACACCATTGATATAAATGAAGAGTTAGAGGCCATGATTCGAAAGTATTTTTCGAGATCAGAATACAGCGAAAAATTAGTACTGCACATTGGCAATGCTGTAGAAATTGTTGATAGTCTGAATGAAAAATGGGACTTAGTATTTATAGATGCAGACAAAGAAAATTATTCGAACTATTTCGATTTAGTCATAGATAAAATGAATCCGGGTGGATTGATTATAGCCGATAATGTTCTCTGGAGTGGGAAGGTATTGGATGAGGAAAATAAGATGGATAAAGAAACAATGGCATTGCATGAGTTTAACCGCAAAGTTCAGAACGACCAAAGGGTGGAGAACGTATTGTTCCCCATTCGTGATGGACTTATGATTGCAATTGTAAAGTAGTGATTCTCAAGAGGGCTTTAAGACCTCTTAGAATACATACTAGAATAATAATTCTGATAATCACCCGAAGTTACACTATTTAGCCATTCCTCATTTTCAAGATACCACTGAACTGTAGCAGCCAAGCCTTCTTGAAAAGTGACAGTAGGCTTCCAACCCAATTCTTCATTTATTTTTGAGGCATCAATGGCATATCTGCGGTCATGACCGGGTCTGTCTTTTACATAGGTAATAAGCTTTACAGAAGTTCCTTCAGCCCTACCAAGCTTTTTATCCATGATACCACACAGTAGGCGGATGAGATCAATATTTGTCCACTCATTAAATCCCCCAATATTATAGGTCTCCGTGTTCTTTCCTGAATGATATACCAGATCAATAGCAAGAGCATGATCAAGAACATACAGCCAATCTCTTGTATACATGCCATCTCCATAAACCGGCAAGGACTTATTGTTTCGGATGTTGTTTATAAAGAGCGGAATGAGCTTTTCTGGAAATTGATTTGGACCGTAATTATTGGAGCAATTGGTAAGTACATAAGGCAAATCATAGGTTTCTCCATACGATCTTACGAAGTGATCAGAGCTAGCCTTTGATGCAGAATACGGACTGTTTGGATCATAGGCAGTTGTTTCCAAGAAAAATCCTTCCTTACCTAAGGAGCCATACACCTCGTCTGTAGAGATATGATAGAAGCGTTTTCCATCCATCTTGCCTTTCCATTGCTCTCTTGCTGCATTAAGAAGGTTAACAGTACCTATTACATTGGTGAGCACAAATGACATGGGGTTTTCAATAGACCGATCAACATGGCTTTCGGCAGCGAGATGAATAATGCCATCGAAGTGCTGTTCTTTAAATAGTGCATTCACCGCTGAGGCGTCGGCAATATCAAGCTTCTCAAAAGAATAATTGGGAGCCTCTACTACATCTTTAATATTGCCAAGATTGCCTGCATAGGTCAGATAATCAAGATTAACGATATCGTATTCAGGGTATTTGTTTACAAAGAGTCGAACAACATGCGACCCAATAAATCCAGCACCGCCCGTAATTAATATCTTCTTCCTCATTTTATATATTTCTAATTTTTTTCTCCCATTGCCATGCATCTCTCATGGCATCATCTAGGGTATATTCTGCCTTCCACCCCAAAACCGTATTTGCTTTAGAGGTGTCTGCATAAGCCGCGGTAACATCTCCTTTTCTTCTGTCTACAATGGCATAGTTGAGTTTAGACTGAGAAACTTTTTCAAAGCTTTGAATCACTTCCAAAACCGAAGATCCCGTGCCCGTTCCGAGGTTAAATACCTCAAAGCTATCGATGTTTTCATTAAGAAGCAGCCGATTTAAGGCTGATACATGCGCTTTTGCCACATCGACAACATGAATATAGTCGCGAACATTGGTTCCATCGGGCGTGTCATAGTCGTTTCCGTACACTTGCAATTGAGAACGAATTCCAGCCGCTGTCTGAGTTACGTAAGGCACTAAATTAAGGGGTGTTCCCAGCGGTAGCTCCCCAATTTCTCCAGAAGGATGCGCTCCAATTGGATTGAAATACCGCAGGGCAATGGCTTTAAAAAGTGGATTTACGCGTATAGTGTCGAGGATAATCTCTTCTCCAATTTGCTTGGTGTTGCCATAGGGTGAGAGGGCCGATTTAATAGCGCTATCCTCATTAATAGGAAGTACATCAGCCTCACCATAGACGGTACAGCTTGAACTAAAAATGAGGTTGCTAATTTTCAACTCTAAACATTTCTCTAAAAGCAGACTCAGAGAAGTCAGGTTGTTGAGATAATATTTTAAAGGGAGATTATAACTTTCTCCTACAGCTTTAAAGGCCGCAAAGTGTATTACACCGTCAAAAGAGGGATGTCTTTGGAATAGGGCCTCTACTTGGTCGTACTTGCTTAAATCAACGAGCTCAAAAATAGGTCTGTGCGAAGTGATTTTTTCAATTCCATCTAAGGGCTCAGTGGTTGTATTGCTTAAGTTGTCTACAATGACTACCTCAAACCCTTTATTTATTAATTCAACAGCTGTATGAGATCCTATGAAACCCAATCCACCTGTTAGAAGAATCTTTTTCTTCGACATTTTTATGATTTTTTTGAATATGCGTCGAAGTCTTTGTGTTCAACTTGATACAAAGTTTCTTTAGGCAGACTAAGGAAGTAATCGTAGGTTATTTTCAATCCTTCCGCTCTGTCAATTTTTGGCTCCCAGCCCAATATTTCTCTTGCCTTAGTAATATTCGGTTGTCTTTGCGTTGGATCATCTTTGGGCAACGGCTTGAATATAAGTTTTTGGTTCGTGCCAGTAAGTTTAATGATCTCCTCTCCGAATTGAAGAATAGTGATCTCATCTGGATTGCCAATATTCACAGGGTGAGGGTAGTCGCTAAGAAGCAAGCGATAGATTCCTTCCACTAAATCGTCTACGTAGCAAAAGGAGCGCGTTTGTGATCCATCTCCAAAAACGGTTAAGTCCTCTCCTCTCAAAGCTTGACCAATAAAAGCAGGTAAAACACGACCATCGTTCAGGCGCATTCTAGGCCCGTAGGTATTAAATATTCTAATAATGCGTGTCTCTAGACCATGAAAAGTGTGGTACGCCATGGTGATTGCTTCCTGATAACGCTTCGCCTCATCATATACTCCTCTTGGTCCAACCGGGTTAACATTTCCCCAGTACTCCTCTGTTTGAGGGTGAACCATAGGATCGCCGTAGACCTCTGAAGTACTGGCAACTAAAATGCGTGCCTTTTTGGAAAGAGCCAAGCCCAAAAGATTGTGTGTACCCATTGCACCCACTTTGAGAGTTTGGATGGGTATTTTTAAATAGTCAATTGGACTAGCTGGCGAAGCAAAATGCAGAACGTAGTCTAATTTGCCTGGTACGTGAACAAATTTGGTTACATCGTGATGATAAAATTCGAAATGCTCGTTTTTAAAGAGATGTTCGATGTTTTTCAGATCTCCGGTGATTAGGTTATCCATCCCAAGAACATGATAGCCTTCTTTTAAAAATCTATCACATAAATGTGAGCCAAGAAATCCGGCGGCACCGGTTATAAGTATTCGCTTCATGACTGAAATATTCCAATTCCGTAATAGACGTAGCCATTGGCTTCAAGCTCTTCACGATCGTAGATATTTCTGCCATCAAAAACAACTTTTTCTTCCAGAAGCTTGCTTACAACCTTCCAATTTGGCACTCTAAATTCAGTCCATTCGGTAACCAATAGAATACCATGACTGTCAACAAGGCTTTCGTATTCGTCTTTGCAATAGGTTATAGTATCACCCAACTGTTGTTTTGCCTCCTCCATAGCAACAGGGTCATATGCCTTTATTTTCACCCCCTCAGCAAGGAGTTTATTGATGATGACAACGGAAGGAGCTTCGCGCATATCGTCTGTTTTTGGTTTGAAAGACAAACCCCAAACGGATAGTGTTTTTCCCTTTAGATTGTTGTCAAAGTGCTTCATCACCTTGTTAAATAGCACTGATTTTTGCGACTCATTCACAGCCTCAACAGCCTCTAAAATTCGCATATTGTATTTTTGGTCTGCGGCAGTTTTTATCAATGCTTTCACATCCTTTGGAAAACAAGATCCGCCATAGCCTATTCCAGGATAGATGAATTTATTTCCAATTCTGGGGTCAGATCCTATTCCTTTTCGCACCATATTCACATCGGCACCCATAATCTCGCACAGATTTGCAATGTCATTCATGAAAGAAATCTTAGTGGCGAGCATTGCGTTGGCGGCATATTTTGTCATTTCAGCAGACGGAATGTCCATGAAAATTACAGGATGACCATTTAGCGTAAAAGGTTTGTAGAGGTTGGCCATAATTTCACGACCTCTTTCGCTATTTACACCAACCACAATTCTATCGGGCCTCATAAAGTCATCTATGGCTGCGCCTTCTTTTAAAAATTCAGGATTAGAAGCAACATCAAAAGGAATCGTAACCCCTCTCGCCGCTTGAGCATCGGATATAGCTTTATTTACCTTCTTCGCTGTGCCAACGGGAACCGTACTCTTAGTTACAATTACACCGTAGTCATTCATGTTTGCGCCAATTTCTGTTGCAACGGCTAAAACATATTTTAAGTCGGCAGAACCGTCCTCTCCTGGAGGCGTTCCTACTGCAATAAAAGCCACATCGGCTCCTTTTATTGCATTGGGTAAATCAGTGGTAAACTGTAAGCGCTCTTTTCGAAAATTGCGCTCAACTATATCTTCTAGTCCCGGTTCATAGATTGGAAGAATTCCTTTCTTAAGGTTTTCAATTTTCTTTACATCTACATCAACGCATACAACCTCAAGACCTACGTCTGATAAACATGCTCCGGTTACTAATCCAACATAACCCGTTCCTATTACTACTATTTTCATTGCTTTTTTCTTAATTGAGTTATTGCTTCAACGACTGTCTGGGTAATAAAATTCAGCTGTTCTTGATCTAATTCTGTATGCATTGGCAGAGAAAACACTTGCTTACAAAGCATCTCGGTTACAGGGTAATTGCCTTCTTGTTGGTAGGCTTTTTGCTGGTGTAAGGGCACGGGATAGTAAACCATCACAGGCAATCCTTTTTCTTTTAATGCTGTCACTAAAAGATCGCGATTCAATCCTTTCAAGCGGAGTGTGTATTGATGAAATACATGCGTTGAATTTGAAACGCGAGCCGGCGTTTGAATTTCAGGAATATTGGCAAATGCCCGATCGTAAAATTCAGCAGCACTTTGTCGAGCACTTGAATATTTATTTAAGTTTTTCAACTTTATTCCTAATACCGCTGCTTGAACGCTGTCTAAGCGACTATTCACACCAATCTCGTCGTGGTAATACTGTATACTCTGACCATGATTCGCAATCATACGAATCTTCTTTGCCAGATTTTCATCTCGAGTAAAGAGAGCACCGCCGTCGCCGAAGCACCCCAGATTTTTAGAAGGGAAAAAGGATGTAGCACCTATATGTCCAATTGTACCAGACTTCATTTTCGTCCCGTCGGGAAAGGTATATTCAGAGCCAATGGCTTGCGCAGTATCTTCTATAACAAACAAATTATGCTCTTTCGCTATTTGCATTATAGAATGCATTGGAGCTGTTTGCCCGAAAAGGTGAACGGGTACAATAGCCTTTGTTTTAGGTCCGATGGCTGCTTTTACCTGCTCTACGTTTATCATAAATGTATCTGGATCTACATCCACTAAAACGGGTTTTAATTTGAGCAATGCAATTACTTCTGCAGTTGCAACATAGGTAAAACTTGCTGTAATTACTTCGTCTCCAGGCTGTAAGTCTAGAGCCATCATGGCGATTTGCAAAGCATCGGTACCATTGGCACACGGAATGACATGCTCTACTTCTAAGTAACTTTCAAGGTCTTTTTGAAAGTTTTTAACGGCTGGGCCATTGATAAACGAAGTATTGCTTATTACATCAGATATTGCCTGATCTACTTCGGTTTTAATGGCTTCATATTGAGTGGCTAAATCAACCATTCTAAGCTCGCGCATCGTATCATTTTTAAATGAGGTCAAATATAACCATTCGCTCTTGCTGCAGTAAAGATTAGGATATCTTTGTTAAATGCTTAATTTGGAAGGATGAGAAGAATCTTCTTTGTCGCTATTTTTATATTGCTTTCTTCGAGTCAATGCTTGGCTCAGGTGAATGTTAGAGATTCTCTGACACAGGGTTTTTTACTGGGTTTCGGCGCTGGAGTACATCTTCCAGGCGGTGATTTGGCAGATAAATTTGGTAGCAGTATTGAGCTCGGATTTGATACTTGGTATAAGACTAGAGGCAATTGGATGTTAGGTCTTGGGGGTAGCTATTTTTTTGGAGACAATATCAAGATTGCAGATCAAATAGTAGATGGCATTGCAACCTCATCTGGTCAATTAATAGACTTGAATGGCAATTATGCCGATTATAAATTTTTTGAGCGCGGATTTACTGTCTTAGCCTCAGGAGGTAAAATATTCAATTCATTTGGCCACAATCCGAATTCTGGTTTAGTCATTTTAGTCGGAGGCGGATACATCCAACATAAAATTAGAATTGAGAATGCAGGACAAAATTTGCCGCAAATCTTAGATGAATATGCAAAAGGCTATGACCGCTTAAGTGGTGGACTATTAACACGTCAATTTATTGGATACATGCATGCTGGCAATTCGAAGAGATTGAATTTTTTAGTTGGATTTGATTTCATGCAAGGATTTACGGAAAATTATAGAGGTGTTAATTTTGATACGGGACAGCTAGCCAATGGGATTCAGTCAGATTATTTATACGGATTGAAGTTTATTTGGTTTATTCCGATCTACGATTCTGAAGCACAAACCTACTATTACCGTTAATGCGGTTTTTTTATTCCATTGCTATTGCTTTATATCTTCAAGCTATTAAGCTGGCCGCTCTTAGAAGCGAAAAGGCTAAGAAGTGGTTATCAGGAAGGATAGATTCTAAAAGTCAAAGAAAAAGCTGGCGAGACGCCAATTCGGGCAAACTTCTGATAGTGCATGCGGCTTCTTTGGGAGAATTTGAGCAAGGCAGAGGTCTCATTGAAGCTTGGAAGAAAACCCATCCCAACTGGAAAATTGTAGTAAGTTTTTTTTCTCCATCGGGCTATGAGAAGGCCACAGATTTATCTGGTGCTGATTTTAAAACCTATCTCCCCATAGACAAGAAAAGAGATATGGAGTCTTTTTTATTCGATCTGAAGCCGGATTTATTTGTCTTTATACGATATGAATTCTGGTTCAATTTAATGAATGCGCTTTCTCATAATGACATTCCTTACGCATTTGTTTCGGCCCATTTTCGGCCCTCTTTATGGCTCTTTAAGCCTTATGCTACATGGGCCAAAAAGCATCTTTTAAGAGCTAAAGCTATACTTGTTCAGGATGAATCTTCATTGGAAACAGTGCAAAAAAACGGTTTTTCCAATGCCTTTTTAGTAGGTGATGGGAGGATTGATCGTGTTGCGCACTTGGCTCTGGATGAAAATCCGCTTCCGTGGGTGAATGCATTTAAAGGAAACCGACTTTTATTCGTTGCGGGTTCTCCTTGGGCGGAAGACGAAGACCGAATGATGGGTTTGATCGATTTGTTTCCTGATATCTGCTTTATTTTCGCTCCACATGATGTTTCGGAAGTCAATGTCCAAAGACTCTATTCGCGCTTTACAAGCGGTAGGGTACATCTGTATTCACGTGATGGAATAGAAACTTTTCGCTCAAACATCCTTATTCTTGATACGATAGGAACACTTTCTAGAATATACGCCTACGCCGACTTCGCCTTTGTTGGAGGTGGCTATGGAGATGGAGTGCATTCTATTTTAGAACCTGCTGCTTTTGGCTGTCCGCTGTTTTTTGGCCCTAAGCATCAGGCTTTCCCTGAAGCGAGCATTCTAATGGATAGAGGAGCGGCATTTGAGATTAACAAAAAACAAGAGTTGGAAATAAAAATGAGTGAATTGATCTCATCTCCAGAAATGCGAAAGCATTGCAAACTTCAGTGTAAGGCTTTCATAGAATCCAATAAAGGAGCAAGCGCAAAGATGGTTGCCCATCTTGCGCAGTTGGTTTAAAGTACTCTCTGTTATTCTTTAATTCCCATTAAATCAAATAAAAAGGCATACTCCATTGCCATTTCTTTCAATGATTCAAATCGCCCACTTGCTCCGCTATGTCCTGTAGACATATTGCAATGCAACAATAAGGGG
>CALCFH010000393.1 GCA_937900215.1 uncultured Cryomorphaceae bacterium | reverse complement strand
GCACCGGTAGGTTCATCTGCTAGAAGAACGCGCGGGTTGGAGATGAGAGCGCGAGCTATAGCTACCCTTTGTTTCTGACCTCCAGACATTTCAGAAGGCAAGTGCTCTGCCCAATCTTTCAATCCAACTTTATCTAAATACTCCATTGCCAAGATAGAACGCTTTTTTCTCGATACTTTTTGATAGTACAAGGGGAGAGAAACATTATCTAAAGCATTTTTAAATGGGATAAGGTGGAAGCTTTGAAATACAAATCCAATAAATTGATTTCGGTAGATAGCAGCTTGTTTCTCTGACAGCTCACTGATGAGCTTATATCCGAGATGATAGGATCCGCTATCGTAATTATCTAAAATTCCAAGTATATTCAGAAGTGTGCTTTTACCAGAACCTGAGGAACCCATTATACTTACTAATTCGCCTTCGGCTATTTGAAGATCTATCCCTTTTAGAACAGGCATAATTCTTTGTCCTATAGAATAGGATTTTTTAATAGCTATTAAATCAATCACAGACTATTTGTTTTCTTGAGATTGTTGATACAAAAGAGCCGGAATGAGTAGCATCATGAGAACAGGATTTAAAACTATGCGATGAAGATGGCTTATCATAGAACTAAAACCATCTACTGAGGCGAAGTAAAGGTAAAAATACAGAGGAAGAAGAACGACTAAGCCAAAAAGCATTAACACTAAGGCAAAGTCAGTATAACGTTTCTTTAAGAAAATACCATGTATTAGAAGGATGGAGAGAAGATCATTTAACAGATACCTAAGAGTTTTATTTATGACAAACTCCATTCTTTGTTCTTGTGGAAGGTAATCGGTTCCTATGTAGGCAATTTTCCATCCCTTCAACTGAACAGCTGTATAAAAATTCAAGTAATCTTGAAAAAGATAAACCAAGAATAGACCTAGGCTAGCCACAAAAATTATCGGCCAATTTCTAGTTGGTTTCTGCATTCGTGCTTTTAGTCTTGGGAATAATTAAATAGTGTACCCAAATATACCAAAGGATAAAAACAGATAGATAGATTACAGCTGTAAAACCGTACTTATGGAAAAAATGGAAGTATTTACCATCGAAATTGACAT
>CALCFH010000392.1 GCA_937900215.1 uncultured Cryomorphaceae bacterium | reverse complement strand
TATCCGCCTGTAAACGAAGTCGATAACACTTCAAGCAGTCGGATACAGAAAAAGCAAAAGCAAGTTGTAAGTTTAGGAAGGTTTTCGCCAGACAAACGACAGTTAGAACAAATAGAAATTGCCTCTTTGTTGCCTGATTTTCAATTCTATTTAGTAGGATTTATCAACAATCAATCGTACTACAAAAAGTGTGAAGAAATAATTGCTTCAAAAGGACTTAAGAACGTTTTTTTAGTTGGAAATGCGTCTGCTGAAGAGAGAAAACGTTTATTGGATGAATCGGAATATTTCATACATAATTTGCGAAATGAACCCTTTGGCATTACAAGCGTTCAAGCCATAGCTTCAGGTTGTTATCCCATTGTGCACAATAGTGGCGGACAAAAAGAAATGATAGAAAACAAGGCCCAGCGCTTCGATTCACTTAGGGAGGCCGTAGAATGTTTCCACCTTGCAGAGCGCCTTAATTCTGATCAAAAGAAACACGAGATACAAGCCATGACAAATACACTTAGCTCCTATTCTGCCTTAAAGTTTCAAAAGGACTTTAAAGAATTAATTCAAAAAATGCTTTTTCAAGCATGAAGACAATAGAAATCTTTCGTCTTTGGTTGAAGCAGCAAAAGAACTTTCTGCCTGAAATAAAGGCACAAGCGAATAGATATAAGAAAATTGAAAATGCCCATGATTTACCTGCTCGAGTACTCTCTGAAAGCAAACCTGTATTTATATTGTCAACAGGAAGAGCGGGCACTCAGTTTATCACAGAGCTCATAGACGGTACAAAAGGATGGGATGTTGTGCATGAGCCGCAACCCGAGTTACTTTATACAAGCCGCTGGGCATACGAAAATCAAAATGCCATAGGAGAAATTAAAGCTGCTTTTCTAGCGGCTAGATATGAAATACTTCGAAATTCATATCTAAAGAATTGTAGATATCTTGAGACTAATAATAGAGTAAGCTTTCTAGCTCCTGCCATTGCCGAGCTAATTCCTTCTGCTCAATTTATACATCTGGTACGTAAACCAGAATCTTTTGTTCGGAGTGGAATGCTCAGAAATTGGTTTACCAACGAACACCTGACAGACGAAGGAAGAATATTTCCTAAAAAAAATGGACCTCAAACCCAAGAAGAAAAAATAGGCTGGCTTTGGAACGAAACCAATCAGTTTATTCACAATTTTGGATTGAGCATGCCGAGCCAACGTTTCTTAAGCCTTCGTTCAGAAGATCTTTTCCAAAAGAATGAAAGCGTAGAAGAATTGTATTCTTTTCTAAACCTAGACTACCCAAGCAACGAAGCCATAGCTAAGCTTAGAAAAAAACCAGTGAATCAATCTAAACGAAACTCCAATGAAGTTAAACTAGAAGGCACTTGGAAAAAGTGGACAAGCATGGCAAAACAGTATAATTATTAGGTTACAAGCAGGTTTTGGCACACTAACTAATTAAAACCTCTCTTTAGAGTTTTATTGCTGCGCCTTATGAACAGAGCCATTATTTTTGTGATGTGAATTCGATTATCAAACTACTTATTGTCAATTTTATATTTCTCTCTGCTCTAGAAGGACAGATTTCAAATGGTCAGATTTTGCATCTACCATTTAATGGAACACCTCTGGATGCTTCCACCTCCGGATTGAATGGTACGCCCGTTGGAGGACCCATATACGTTAACGGTTTCGACAATACTCCAGGAGGAGCCATCCAACTCAATGGAGCCAATCAAGCCATAGACCTTCCGGCTAGCTCAATCCTTCGTCCAAGTGGTGTAACTGTTTCTTTTGCTTTTTGGATAAATCCATCCAACCTAACGAGCAATTGGGATCCTATTTTTAATCTAGACCAAACCCCTGTTGTCTGGAATGGATACTGGTGCGCTGCAACCGATACTTGGCTTGCCTTCTATTTTGGAGACGGTGGACTAGCGGGTCCAGCTTCGCGTCAAACGGGTTCTATAAACTATTCGCTTCCGCTTAATACATGGACACACGTTGTGGGAATCATTCGAGGTCCGAATGATTTTGATATTTATATAGACTGTGTGCAGCAAACGGTAAACTATCAGGGTACAGGTGGTGGAATAAGCTGGACGGGCAACAACGGTTCCATTGGAAAGGGTCCCGATGGCAACCTAATTCCAAACTACAAGTATTTCGCTGGCGCAATAGATGAGTTCCGTATGTGGAATAGAGAATTACTAGCTTCTGAAATTCAACAACTTTGCACAACAACCTGCACGAACGATACCGTTCGGCTGATGGAAAATATTTGCGAAGGCGATTCTATTCTGTTCAACAATAGATGGAGAAAAAGCACTGGTTTTTACACTTCTATCAACAATCTTCCGAATGGCTGTGATTCTATTTCATTCCTTACCTTAAACTCTTGGCCTCAAATAAACAATACCATTGTAGATACTATTTGTGCTGGACAGGAATACGATTTTAATGGCCAAATTCTAAATAGTTCAGGAGTTTACACAGACAATTCTCAATCTGTGTATGGCTGTGACAGTAATTTCGCACTCAATCTAACCGTTTTGAGTTTGGTAGATAGCATTTGGATAACTACTTCAGGTAACCCATGTATTAACGACACATTAATACTCACGGCCAATGGACCAGCAAGTAGAATAATTTGGAGTACAGGTGATACAGCAAGAAGTATTAAAGTTATCCGCAACGGTATTTATGAAGTAGTAAGTTCTGGCGCATGCGGTGCCAAGCGAACCAGCTTTTTGTTAGACAATCCTTGCCTTATTTCTCTTGGCAAACCACCCTTAAAGATTTACGTTCCTAACGCCTTTACACCCAATAGAGATGGTGTAAATGAAATTTTCTTACCCAAAGGAAATGGAATTCTTGAAATAGAGATTTCTATATATAATCGTTGGGGCGAATTGCTTTTCAGAACAACTGAATTAAATAAGGGTTGGAATGGAAATTCTAACGGAATTGCTCAGCCTGCAGGAATTTACTTCTACGTGATAAACTATGTTTTGCAGGGATTTGAATTCGGACAAGAGAGTGGCTACGTTCGATTGATGAAGTAAAGTTGAGCGCCGGCTTCTCAATCCAAGCAAAAAGCCAAACACTCTTGAGATAATGCGTTGTCTGATGAATTCAGATAAGGCCTATTTAGATAGATATTTCTTTTGCACTCCTCTCAAAATAGCATTAAATTCAGGTAGATAATTGAATTTATAGATGATCCAACCAAAAAGTACGGTAGCTACTCCCGATTTAATAAAGGCCATTAGAATTGGATTACTATTGAATTGAAGACTAAAAAGCAAGGCTGAAAGAGCCAAAACAATAGAGCTCACAAAGAGTAATTGGGGGGTATACGGCGACATTTTGTACTTCTGCCATACATATTGAATCTTCCAAGCATTATTGAGAACAACAACTAAGGTGGATGCAATTCCTGCCCCTAGTATTCCAAATTTCGGAATGAAAATGAGATTGGCTACAACCGTTGTAATTAACAATCCTGCACTCATGACCAAGTTCATTCGGAAGTATTTTCCCAAATAAATTATATGTCCATTTATTCCACAAATGGCATTAAAAAGTCTTCCAAACCCAATTACAACACTTATGGTAATGCCACCTTGAAATTTAGATGGAATGATAGAATAAAGCTCGTTTAGGCTGCCAACGACTATAATAAAAATCCATCCTGTCGCAATGAGCAACGCCAAAGAGGACTTTTTATAGAAGGCATGAAGTCCAACGAAATCATTGTTTTCCAATGATTTTGAAATAACCGTCCGACTAATTCCACTTGCAGCCTTGCTTGGCGTATTGATGACCATTCCAATGAAATACGCTATTGAATAAAAGGCAACGCTCTCTAGATCTACATACTTTCCTATTAAAACTATGTCGATACGGTTGATAAGTAAATCCCCACCATAGGTCAAAAAACTAAAGAATCCGTAATTCAATAATTCTCGTTTAGGAAGATTGCCGAAAGACGGCTTGAGACTCAAGAGCTTTTTCTTTACTAACGAGTAGAGAATTACAGCAAACTGAGATAAGAAGCTAAGGGTAAATAACCCAATAAACCAATCGATATCTATGAGGCTAAAACTGTAGGCTAGCAAAAGAACTAAAGTAATGATACGCCTTTCCACTTCCTTCAGGAACAAAGGCGTAACAGACTTAAATTGGGCAATGGATAAGCTAGAGAAAAGCTCAAAATATATATTGAACAAAACCATGGGAAAGAGGTACGGAAAGTACTTCGAGAGCAAGTTGGCATCTCTTGCATTCTCCGTAAAAAAGACCGAAAATTCTGTCCTATATACATAACCTAAAAAACCAAATGGAATTAGGAGAACAATGGGCAGTAACAATGCAAAAAAGCCAAGATTGGGCCTTTGATCCTCTTGAATTCGATGAAAAAATCGGACTAATATTTGGGGCGCACCCAATGCAGCAAAAGTAGAAATGGCAAGGGTATAGCTG
>CALCFH010000391.1 GCA_937900215.1 uncultured Cryomorphaceae bacterium | reverse complement strand
GTGCTGGAATGACTTTATGGTTGGTAAGTATGACCTTGTTTATTGTTAGTTCCCTTTTGGGTGCATTAAACTACATTGTTACAGTATTGAATCTGAGAACGAAGGGCATGAGTATGACACGTCTTCCTCTTACCATTTGGGCGTTCTTCGTTACGGCTATTCTCGGTGTACTTTCTTTCCCTGTTCTATTGTCTGCTGCTTTATTGTTGGTTTTTGACCGCAGTATGGGAACTAGCTTTTATTTGAGTGATATTTTTATAGGAGGAGAAGTGTTGGATCATGCCGGTGGTAGTCCAGTTCTTTTTCAGCACTTGTTCTGGTTCTTAGGTCACCCGGAAGTATACATAATTTTGTTACCTGCTTTGGGTATAACATCAGAGGTGATTGCTACAAATTCAAGGAAACCAATTTTTGGGTATAGAGCCATGGTAGGTTCAATCTTGGCTATAGCGTTTCTGAGTTTTATAGTATGGGGTCACCATATGTTCGTTACCGGTATGAATCCTTTCCTAGGTTCTGTATTTACATTCACCACCTTATTAATTGCTATTCCTTCGGCAGTAAAAGCCTTCAACTACATCACAACCTTGTGGAAAGGAAATATTCGTTTTACTCCAGCGATGCTGTTTTCTATAGCTTTAGTAAGCACTTTTATTACGGGTGGATTGACTGGAATAATTCTAGGTGATTCTGCTCTGGACATAAATGTTCATGATACTTATTTCGTTGTAGCTCACTTTCACATAGTGATGGGATTGTCTGCTATTTTTGGAATGTTCGCAGGTATATATCATTGGTTCCCAAGAATGTGGGGACGTAGAATGAATAAGACAATGGGATATTTTCACTTCTGGCTGACTTTTATTAGTGCGTATGGAGTGTTTTTCCCAATGCACTTCTTAGGAATGGCTGGATTACCTAGAAGATATTATACCAATACCGCATTCCCGATGTTTGATGATCTTGCCGATATTAATGTTTTGATCAGCAATTTCGCAATTTTAGGTGCTATAGCACAAGGTATATTCTTCTTCAATTTCTTCTACAGCATGTTTAGAGGTAAAAGATCTGTGCAGAATCCTTGGAAATCAAATACACTAGAGTGGACCGCCCCAGTAGAACATATTCATGGTAACTGGCCAGGTGAATTACCAACGGTGCATAGATGGGCCTATGATTACAGTAAGCCAGGTATGGAGGAAGATTTTGTTCCTCAAACGATTCCTCTCAGGCCAGGAGAAGAAGAAACACACTAGATAAATTAACTAAAAAAGCCCCTTTTCAAAGGGGCTTTTTTGATGGTATACTTATTATCTACGGACTAAATACTTCGACAGATATTTTCAATTTTATTGATGCCTGTGCATTGGTAATTAGAAGATAAAATAGATTTTGTTTAGTATACTAGGTTTTATGAAACAAGAAAAGCGGATAAGTAAGCTTATTATACTCATAGATTACGCTCTTTTTTGATAGCTTCATAAGCGGCTTGAACTTGTAGAAACTTCTCCTGAGCACCTTTACGAACTTCCTCACCCAGTCCTTCTACTTTATCAGGGTGAAACTTTAAGACCATCCTGCGATAAGCGCGCTTAACTTCTTCGTCATTTACTTCTGGATTGATTTCAAGAACCTCGTAATAATGTTGGCTCTTTACGTAATACATAGAACGAATGGAGAGAAAATCTTTATCGTTTATATATAGATAGTTAGCAATTTTCTGAATGATATTTATTTCATCATTGCTAACAGTACCGTCGGATTTAGCTAATCCAAACAGAAAGTAAATCAATTGTAGACGTCCAGCATGAGACATATGACCCCTAATCTGGGCACATACGCTATGAATAGAAATAGGTTGATTAATTATTTCCTTAAACAAAGAGAAACTTTCATTTGCGCGTCTAGCGCCGTACATTTTGGCGAAATAACGTCT
Organism: uncultured Cryomorphaceae bacterium; assembly: GCA_937900215.1. Classification (GTDB taxonomy): domain Bacteria; phylum Bacteroidota; class Bacteroidia; order Flavobacteriales; family Schleiferiaceae; genus RFXV01. The sequence goes on along the minus strand of CALCFH010000391.1, from coordinate 6,177 downwards.
GACATAATCAAGTTCTTCTTTCTTAGAAACACCATCGGCCTTAATAACAACCGCAGATAATATCAATAGACTAATTTCAAAATCGCCGGGTTGAGAAAACTCTTTCGTCTTCTTTTTAGCAGAATCCAGTTTGGAATTCTTTTCAGATGGGGAATATGTGTCAATAATATTTCCTAAGGCAACACCCAATATGAGTCCTACTGGACCTGCAAATGCCCAGCCTAGACCACCTGCGATCATCCATTTTAAATACTGATTCACTTCATCATTCCAATTCTCTCCAATAGGAGAATGACTAAAACTGAATCTGAAGTATTTTGTTTGTTCAAGTCGCTAAAATTACTGCTAGTGCAACAATACCGATAATTAGGACTACCACAGCTCCAATTTGTATAGTTGCTTTTGTTTTGTTCGTCATTTCCATTGATCTTAACTACTTCTTGGATCATGAATGTAGGAAAATTTATTAAGGTCTGCAAATGATTGAATTAAGTGAGTATGAAAAATAAATTTAGGGGAAGGAATCTAGCTCATCGGGTTTAAAACTACACTGAATATGACAATGCTGTTAGGGTCTCTTCCGAATTGAAGTTTTTCAATCGCTTCAGGAATATCTTTTGCCCGAAAGTAGGATGTTTGAAGTTCATTTTCGTGTTTAGAACTCCATTGAATAGTATAGCTATTTTGTTTTTCTTTATAGGTCTTAACATACGCTAACATCTCCTTAAGACATTCTACTTCGCTGTGACCCTCAACTAAATGGAATAAAAAAGATTGATTATGCCTAGGATTAACAGTGATCAAATTTAGACGGACGGACGCAAGAGTTTCATCGAATTCAAAGATAACCTCCGTAGATCCTAGTGTTAAATAGGAAGAGATTTCCTTTTGCAATCGACTAATCTCCACGTTATTTTTTGGAATGGCCATACTTTCTTCGCTTTGTGTAAATGTATTAAAATGGGTCGTTGTCAGGAAGAGCAAAAAAGACATGAATGTCACCCAAATCCAATGCTAGGTATTCGGCAGAGAGATAGAGTATTTTCCATCTGTCTGCAATTTCGCTCCCACCTTTTTTATACAACTGGATTTCAGAACCAAATAGGCTATAAAGTCCGTTTATGGTTCTTGGCTGGCCTCCTTGAGATTGTAAATTCATTTTAACGGTTCCGTTATCAAAGCGGTAGACATCAGGAACGGCTTCGTATACATTGGTAATATCTGGTTCGGATTCAGGATCCCAATAAGCTAGAGCTTCCCAACTATGGCTTTCTAAAATGGCAATGGCATTTTCAGGCAATGGTGTTGCAGGACTTGAAAGCACATGCAATACCTTGTCAATGGGTTGATCTTCCTGTGCGTTTAATATATTGCTATGGAAAAGAAGCAAGAACAACAATGCACATACGATCTTTGCACCAATGAAATTATTTCTAGTACCCACTCCAATCGGAAATTTGGAGGATTCTTCGCCACGTTGTTTACGCATATTACAAGAGATGGATCTAATCTTAGCGGAAGATACGCGGAACACGGGCATTTTGTTAAAGCGTTTTGGAATATCTAAGCCTTTACGAAGTTTTCATTTGAACAATGAGCATAAGGTACTTTCTCAGTATGTAGAATTGATAAAGAACGGTCAAAAACTCGCTTTAGTTTCTGATGCAGGTACGCCAGCCATTTCAGATCCTGGTTATTTATTAGTTAGGGCCTGCATAGAGAATAATATTGATGTAGAATGTCTTCCCGGTCCTGTTGCGTTTATTCCTGCTTTAGTGGCCTCAGGATTGCCTTGCGACCGATTTGTTTTTGAAGGCTTTCTTCCAGCAAAAAAAGGAAAAGCATCTAAATTAGAGTTGCTTTCGATGGAGCAACGAACGATTGTTTTTTATGAAGCACCGCATAGACTGGTGAAAACCTTGAAAGAAATGATCCCTTTTTTTGGTCTAGATCGAAGAGTTTCAGTCAGCAGGGAGCTCACAAAAATGTTTGAGGAGCATCAAAGGGGAAGTCTACAAGAATTGATTGCCCATTTTGAAACAACTGCGCCGAAGGGAGAAATTGTTGTTGTAGTAGGTGGATTGCCGAAAAAATGGAATGAACGTAGAACGGAAAAGGATTTAGAATGTTAGAAGTGTATGGTAACTAAAAAAGAATCTTTTTTCAGAACAAAGGACGAAAGTCCACTTCTAATAGCAGGCCCATGCAGTGCAGAGAGTTATGAACAGGTTTTAGAAACCAGTCGAGAGTTGGCTACCATTCCTGGTTTGTTCGGATTACGTGCGGGTATTTGGAAACCAAGAACGAGACCAGGTAGTTTTGAGGGGATTGGTGAACAAGCTCTTCCTTGGCTCGTTGCTGCAGGAAAAGACCTAGGACTTCCAGTTGCTGCTGAAGTTGCAAAAACGGAACATGTAGAGGCCTGCTTAAAGGCTGGTGTATCTATACTATGGGTTGGAGCTCGAACAACTGTTAATCCAATTTATGTTCAAGAATTGGCGGAGGCCATGCGCGGTGCAGATGTGAATGTATTAGTGAAAAATCCCATCCACCCTGAAATAAATCTTTGGATAGGTGCCCTTGAACGTTTTGAACAAGTTGGCATAGATTCTATTGGAGCAGTTCATCGTGGCTACTTTAGCCTAGCGGCCTCACCCTACAGAAATGAAGCGGGTTGGGAACTGGCAGTTGAATTGAGAGAGCGTGTTCCAGAGGTGCCTATTATTTGTGATCCAAGTCATATTGCTGGCAAACGAGCCCTAGTACCCGAGGTTTGTCAAATTGCTCTGGATCTGGGTTTAGATGGATTGATGATTGAATCGCATATCAATCCAGAAAGAGCTTTGAGCGATGCAGATCAGCAACTTACTCCCAAACGACTGAAAGAAGTAATTGCCAATTTAACGATCAGGCATCAGATTAAAGGAGGCGTAGAGGCTTCAATGGAGCTTCAAAGGTTAAGAGCAGAAATTGATGGAGTAGATAATGAACTCATCCGGATGGTTGCCAAGCGATTAGAGATAATTAGAGAAATTGCAAATGAGAAGGATAAACATAACCTGGCCATTTTTCAGTTGAAAAGGTGGATGGAGATTGTTGAAACCCGCAAAGATGTTGCACTTGAGAATAAGCTTTCTCCCAATATGATTCATGAGCTATTCCGCGTAATTCATAAAAATGCTCTGGAAGAGCAGGTTCGAATTCTCAATAAACGTAATTCCGATTAAGACAGTGCCTCTTTACTGGCAATAGCTACATTGCAAAGCTTAAAAAGCAATCGAGCCCCTACCGCAGCATCCCATTCATTGTTTTCAAAGGGAGTTACTTCATTTAAATCAAAACCTATTATTTTTCTTTTCTTGACAACCAGTTGCTCAAGTAGGTAAATAGCCTCTTCCCAACGCAATCCGCCTGGTACTGGAGTTCCTGTATTTGGGCATAAGGAAGGATCGAGCCCGTCTATATCAAAACTGATATAAACCTTTTCTGGAAGAGATTCGATTATTTCATCAACTATCTGACTCCAAGGAGATCCGTTAAGTTGCTTTTTCTTTGAATAATCGTCTAAGAAATAAGTAACTCTATTTAAATGGGCGTATTCCTTTTCCTCAATACAATAATCTCTTATTCCTACTTGAACTAGGGTATGTATAGCAGGTATTTCTTCTAACGCATTATACATAATCGAGGCGTGAGAATACTTAAAGTCTTCGAATGATTTTCTCAAGTCCATATGCGCATCCAATTGAAGGATGCCGAAGGAAGAATGTTTCTTAGCCAAACTTTTCATTAGTCCAAGTGGAGTACTATGATCTCCACCAATAAGCCCTACTATTTTATCCCTTTCTAACCACTCTGTAGCCTTGTTTTCAATCAAATTAATCATTGTAACACAGGATTCGTTCACAAAGGATGTAGCCTCCGAATTAAATCCTCCTTCAATGAGTGCATCAAGTTGTATTTCGGCTTGCGCTCGCGCCTTACGGCTGAGTTCTCTCAATCCTAAATCTTCGGGCAAAAGTGCAAATCCATGCTTCCATCCATCTGGAATAAGCGAATCATAAAGATCTACTTGTGCAGAGGCTTTTAGAATGGCTGCTGGACCTTCGGCAGTTCCTGTACGATATGAAACGGTTGCTTCCCAAGGTGCTTGAATCAATACTATATCACTTTCTTCAGGAGTAAAAGGCAGGCCATATAACTGGCCGCTTAAAGCAAGTCCATTGGCATCAAAATCTTGCAGTTTTTCTTCTTTACTTGTCATGGGTGAAAAGTACAAACGAAAGCTTAGTCGCAAATAGAAAAAGGATGCACTTCTCGAACTTTTACTCCGTTTTCGGTATAGATATACGCAACTATAAAGTAAATGCCAGGTAAAATAGATTCGCCTCTATTTCCTGTTCCACTCCAAACAATATTGGCTGAACCTCGAATCCATTGTCTCTCAGTTATTTTGCAGAGCTCTCGTCCATTCAAAGCATATAGACTTAAATCCAATAGAGCGGGCTTTTGAGTGTCATTCAATACTATTTGCAATTCCGTATTCTCATTTCTCTTCCAACAATCTTCATTTAGGCTAATTTGGTGACTCACACCTTCCTTGATTATTTCAGAAGCTACCCCCGGGGATGGATTGGAACTTATCCAGTCTTCAATTCTATGGGCCTCATTTTCAAAAGAAATTCTTTGTAGACTAAAGCCTTTAGATTCGTTTAAAAGAGTACTGTGAAATTCTTGGTCATAGCTTGCCTTGTCTAGGTTCTCAAGAGAGAGGTTCGTTATTCCAATTGAACTTTCTGTTGACAATAAATTTGGAAAATCATGTACTTCAATGAAGTACTGTTTAGAAGAATAAAAGCTCTCTTCCCTTCTGTTTGGCACCTGCTTTGCCAAACAGATTCTTTCTCCTGCTTGAATAATTCTGCTCATTTCCAACGGACTGCTGCTGTTTCGTTGGGGAGATAAGGTGTCTGACGCAATCCAAAAACGAACCCCCTTCAGATCATAGGTCTTAGCGCTTCTATTTACTAATTCTACAAATTCTACTTGTCCTTCTTCTGGATCAAACAGAATTTCGTCAATATATAAGCCGCTCGTTAATATTGGTTCAGGAAACGATAGCTGCAGGGTCTGTTGAGAGGAGGAATTTCCGATACAATCGCTTATGTTTGACCCGAATTCAATGCCTATTGAGGAAGAATTTGGAGCGCTTTTTTCAAATTGAAGAAAGAGTTCAGACGCTAGCAAAGGGTTAATCCAAAAACTGTCAAGAATGGCAGAACCTTCTGTTATTGAAGGTATTCCTGTTAAGTGTATCTCTTCGTTCCAGAAGAGTTGAAGGGTACTGTCGTTTCTTTTTCCATAATACTTTAAGTAGGGTGCTTCTTCATCCACTAGAATTTCTTCATTGCTATTCTTTCTTCCGGGTGTTCCGCCGGAAAGATGATTGGATTCTGACCAAAAGTTTGAAGATCCACATGGACTGGTGAGCACGGTTCTTTCTAAAGTCCAACCCCCTAGTTTTTTTGGCTCACTTTCGAACAGCTGTTTAGAATATTGAAGCCGGTCTACTATAACAGATGTAGAATCAGCAATAGAAATCTGTCCTTCTTCTGTGAGTAGAAAATTTGGTCCAAGTGTACACTGAAGAATATCTTCCTCTGGAATGTGTGTAAGCCAAGATTCGGGTTTATCTGTTATCCATCCAAAAGATTTTCCTTCAATACGGAAGGAATTGATTCGTAAAGAAGTGTTGCCATTTGACAATGTCCATCCATCTAATTGGATTGGAAAAGATCTTCTATTGTAAATTTCAATACCTTCTTCTTCAGGTAATTGAACGGGAGGTACGGCGTCAAATAAAATCTCTGAAAATAGGATATCCCCTTTTTTGGCTTGGTAGAAGCTTAAGCCTGCTATACTTGTATCAAGCATATTACCCGATTGATCTGGGATGGAAGTAAGTTGTAAAGTATAAGATAGACTGTCTATTAAACTTTGATCATAGCACAGAGTGACTTCCTGCCTTAAGGCCTTGTATTTGAGGTTTTTTGGCTTATGGTTTCCTGGCTGTAGCTCAAAGTGGTCTGGGTCTTTGAGTTCTAAGGTATCTACGTCTAAACTGAAATTTAGAACTATTTCCTTCCTGTTGTTTGTTCTTATTCTCAATATCTTAGG
>CALCFH010000390.1 GCA_937900215.1 uncultured Cryomorphaceae bacterium | reverse complement strand
CGGAACTCACCAAGAGCGGAAAATACTCTTGGGTGAAATTTCTAATGAAGAGAAGTTATAAAGACTTCTTGGAAAACGATGGCTGTGAAAAAAATACTTTTTTAAAAGATCTTTCAAAGTTACTATCCTATCCTGAATCTGAATTTTCAGTTATAGATATCATAGAGGGGTGTGTAATTATGGAAGCCACCTTGCCTCGTGTTGGTGTTTTAAGGCTTATGTCTCTATGGGATCTTACTAGTTGCCCAAGAAAGGATGATTCTAAGGAATCTGAGGAAGAAGCTGAGTTTCGTATATTTGCAAAAAGACACTCAATCAGAAGTATTCTTAATACTTACGCTAATAAAAGGGTTGAACTTCTAATGCCACAGAAACAGCCCGATTCAGAAACGTCTACGGCAGTCATTTTCATTCACGGATGGAGAATTGAAGGTTTTCTTTATAAAGGCGGAAATCACCCCTTTGAAATACTAGACCGACCTAACGATACATTTGGTAAATTACCTGAGTTTATTCTCAAAGCTTTTAATGCAAGTACAGCGGAATATCAATATCCAACGGGTATTATTGTTCCTCAACCCTCTTTCTATGATATTGCAAAGAGTTTCAATAATTTCCTACAAGAATATTTTGTCAATGGTTATACCGAGGTTTGTCTTGTCGGACACAGTGCTGGAGGCATCGTAGTTCGCAAATGCATGACGCATTCAGTATTTAAAGAGGATAGGGATAAGTATGTTCGCCAAATCACGTTTATTGCATCTCCTTACACGGGCGTAAACGCTCTTAAGGCATTGTGTTGGTTTTTCCCCAATGACCAAGTAGAACAATTAAAACGTGATTCAAATTTTCTAAGTGAATTGAATGATAATTGGCAACGGTGGAAGAGAAGTTGGATTCACTCCCAATATGTTCGTTGTATTTATTCACCAGAGGATACGATAGTTTCCAAAGCTGACGCAACTATTGATGACCCAGAAGCGATTCCTATTCTGGGTCTTGACCATGTCAAGATTAAGGACGCTGTCTCTCCAGGATCCGAAGTAGTTAAAACTATGTTTTCTTTTCTTCAGGATGCTGGATTTAGAAAGTTAAATAGTTTGCCATAATTGAGTTGGCTGAATAAGATCTCTAAGGAGTTTCGAAAACCTGACCATATTGACCCGGCAAGATGCGGCTACTCAAGCCAAGCAGCAAGAGGCACGTGAACCATTGGAATCAATTGCAATATCGCATTTTTTGGTCTTCACATAATTAAGAGCCGGGGATTATTCATCTTTTTCTTCTTAGAGTCTGATGCTAAACAGAAATTAGATTATGATCTCTAAGAGTTGTAAGCGGGTCATTAGCTGGGAATTGCCTCCTCAATCACGCTTCAGTTGGAAGTTCTTGTTGTAAGTTGCATGGTCTTAATTTGTAGATGTGTACCTTTCTGATAAACAAAAGGATAATGTTGAGACAGGGCTGCGTAATGCTGCGCGTTGACCAAACGCCGCTTCGAACAAGCCCCTCGAGTGGACAGACCACCTACATCGGCCTTCTCTCGCTGAGTGCTCCTTGACTGCCACTCAGGGGCAGCGTTATGCGGATTAAGATCAAGCCCTACGAGAAGCGGCATGCATGACACAAGAAAGTGGCAGCACCGGCAGGCAGATAGTTCAGAAAAGAAATACAGTAATGCGAATCGGTGATATTCTTTTGAAAGCTGGAATTGCCAGCAGCCCAGTGGGAGCGACTGGAGTAGTTGCTTGGGAGATACTGCAGTCAATAACTCAGCATGTTTTAGCTGCGAAGGAAGAGAGAGACAAGGGCAGGGCACTTTCGTTCATGGAAACTCTTCTGGAAGGCAGACCGAATGAGGAAGATACCGAAGAAATTCTCGAGCATGAAATCGACCTAAATGACCTCTACACACTGCTTCGAGGAGCATTACAAGATGACGAGGACGCAAAGACAGTCTATTACGCAGAGCTGCTGAGGAAGATTGCCTTAGGTAGGGTACAAGGCGACTACAAGCTCTATATGGTGAAAGCCGTCAGAGA
>CALCFH010000389.1 GCA_937900215.1 uncultured Cryomorphaceae bacterium | reverse complement strand
TTTGAAAAGCTCATAATCAAAAGGTTAAATTAAACATAAAGCACTCCAAATTTAAATTGGGCTCTTTGGAGGAGTACAATGTTAAAGACGAGAGTTTTCGATTTCAGATTCGTTGCCTCTCATAAATTTGAAATTGAGCGTCCTTTTTATCACTTGAGAAATGCTTTTAAAAAAATGTAAAAAGTTGATTTTCATTTAAACTGCAGGTTTTATCTTTGGCAAAATTTAATAGAGGCACTTGGAAAAAGTGTTAGCACAAGTCTAACTGAGAGGGTGTGTTTATTTGGGAAATAAATCTAAAAATGGGAAAAAATACAAAATTAAAATATTCATACTTTGAATTGGATATCAGTATATTAGCGGCAAAATTATCAGGGGGTGCGAATGTTGCCACTGTATTGGCATAGATAATATCGACATGAATAGATTAATCCTGGCTTCCTTATTTTTTCTTTCATCCATTGCGTTTGTAAAAGCGGAAGGAACGAGAGAGGTAAGACCAACAGTAACTTCCGGTGGACAAATTAGCGTTTGGGACTGGGGAGGTGAATTTGCAACCTATAATGCACCCGCAGAGCGGAGGTTGCATGTAAATGTAAAGGATCATACCAAAGAACAAGTGTATTGAGGTTTTAACTCCATTTTTAGCGGTCAAACCTACATTCGAATCAAAGACTCAAATGGCAACATCGTTTGGGGTCCACATGAGCTAAAAAAGAACAATGCCAATTTCCCCGGATGGATTCCAAACTACGCAGCTGCCGTAGCCGGTCCGAAAAAAGTCAATGCGGCGGGATACAAGCCTTTGACTTTCAATCCAACTTCAAATGGAGACTTCATTATTGAAGTAAACCCAGGTAGCCCAACTGTGAAGGATGCTCCTTCACCAGGAAACGTGCGTAGATATGATCTATTCGACGTTACAGTAGTAGATACTGTGTCAATGATAGAAAAAAGAGGTAGACTCTGGTCTAAACTTTGGGCATTGACAACCAATGGTCAAGGTATTCTTTTTAACGCAGATATATTTGTTCTAAGAGACGACAGTACGCGTTATGTTGTGGATTACAACGGAATGGATGCGTTCGGTTTTGGTATTATTTCGAACGACAATGGATGTACTAGCACCGGTGATGCCATCTATGATAGACAGAGTAGAAACTTCAATCCTTCGCCTGCTCAAGGAACTGTAACCTACTACCCCCAACATAAACTCTTTCTAAATCCGCCTGACACAGATATTTGGCCGTTTCCAAACGCCAATCCAACTGTGGCTTTGCCTGCGGATACTGCCAATCTTATCACGGGTTGTAATACCACAGGATATTGCATAAATGTGAATGCTACGGCTTCGGGCTTTGCAACCGTGCAATTGAGTTTAGACGGAATTCCTGGAATTCAAATTCCAGGCGCAGATAGGGTAATTACTGCCCTGATTCAACCCGGTGCCAATTGCATCGCTTGGGATGGTTTAACAGGTACAGGTGCAATTGCACAAAATGGTGTAATAGAGGTGAATATAGAATATCAAGCATCTGTTATTAATATTCCCATTTGGGACTGCGAAACCTACGCGAACGGAATTTTGTTCTATCATATTCCGAGTACGGGGGTTCGTAACCAATTACCCCTTTTCTGGGATGACTCTCCTGTAGGGCTTTCAACAAACCTAACGGGTTGCTTGAATCCAATCGCTAGTGCTTGTAGAGCTTGGGGAACTTTTCAGGGTAACGAAAGATTCATGAACACTTGGTCTTCTGCCTTCGTTTCAACTTCTAGCTTGACGAATGTGAGTTTCCAAGGTTGTAGACCATCAGCTGTAAGAGATGTGGCCTTACTGAATCAGGCCGATTCTATCTTCATACTTCCTTTTGCCAACGACTTATTTCCAGGAGCAGCATTAAATCCCAATAGCTTTAGTTTCCTTTCTCTTCCTTCAAACGGTCAGATAAGCTACAATCCTAGTACTCAGCAAGTAAAATACGAGCCGATTCCTTCCTTTTTTGGCTTAGACTCTGTCCGTTATGAAATATGCGATCAGGGTGCACCTTCATTCTGTACCACTGCTTGGATGGTTTTCAATGTGGTGGATGTGAATGTTCCTCCTGTGGTAGACTTAGTCAATGGAAATCCACCTAATCAGAATGTCCCTGTAATTACTGATGAGGATACTCCTGTATCGATTTGTTTTGATGTGACAGATATTGATGGTGACAATATTTCAATTTCGGCCATCTCTCTTCCTTCGCATGGAAATGTCTCTGGATTGAGTGATGGAGATACCTGTTTCCTTTATACTCCGAATGCAGATTATGTCGGTCCTGATACCGTTGTGATTAATGTTTGCGATAACGGATTCCCAATTCGATGTACTCAAGTATTGGTACCTATTAATGTACTACCTGTGAATGATAAGCCTAATATTGTTGCAGTAGGAAATCAGCCTACCGTTAACGATACGGTGTATCACTCTACGCCAGAAGACATTGCTAAGATTTTGTGTCTTATTGTGGTGGATGTAGATTTAGGTCAATCGGGAAATGTCTCCTCTTTAAGTTCTCAAGTTCCCGGAAGTAATTTCTCAGTAAATCCTGCAACGGGTTGTCCTGTGTACACACCAGCTCCAAATTACAATGGCAACGATACGCTTAGAGTGGTGTTCTGCGATAACGGCGTTCCTTCTCTTTGCGATACTACTTATATCATCATGACTGTTTTACCAGTGAATGATAAGCCAGTTGCCATGCCAGATCAAACTGCGGTTGATCCAGGGAGTAGTGTTTGTATCAAACCAATGGTGAATGATACGGATATAGACGGTAATGCTCT
>CALCFH010000388.1 GCA_937900215.1 uncultured Cryomorphaceae bacterium | reverse complement strand
ATTGCAGCATTGTTCCGCATGAGGCCGTAGAGCTATATAAGAGCAATTTTAGCTCTCAACCCGTTGGGTCGGGCCCTTTTTACTTGAAAAAATGGCTTTGGAACGAAAAAATGGTATTGCGCAGAAATCGGCATTATTTTGAATTTGATGAAAAAGGATTTCGATTGCCTTATATAGAGGCGGTAGCCATTCAGTTTTTACCCGATCGACAATCGGCTTTTCTTGAATTTCTCAAAGGTGAAATTGATTTTCTTTCAGGCTTAGATGTATCTTATATCGATGAGCTATTGGATAAGAATGGAGACTTGAATAAAAAATATGCAGAGCGCTTTGTGCTTTCATCGGGTGCCTACTTAAATACAGAATATTTGGGTTTTTCATTGGATTCTGTGGCTTACGGAGGCAATCATCCCCTCTTAGACCCCCGGATTAGAAAAGCCATTAATTTTGGATTCGACCGGAAGGAAATGCTGAAATATCTACGCAAGAATGTGGGCATTGCGGCCACAGCAGGCCTTATTCCACCTTCTTTAAAAGGAAGTTTAGAACCCTCGGAAGGATATAGTTTTGACCCAATAAAAACACAGGAGCTATTAATGGAAGCAGGCTTTCCAAAAGGAGAGGGACTTCCTGTTTTTCAATTGCATACCTCTGCAAACTACCTTGATTTATGTGAATACCTTCAATCTTCTTTAGCCAAGCAAGGAATTAAAGTACAAGTAGATTTGATGCCCGCAGCTAGCCTTCGAGAGGGTATGGCCAATTCAAAACTCGAGTTTTTTCGTGCTTCTTGGATAGCCGATTATCCAGATGCTCAAAACTATCTTTCTCTACTTTATTCAAAGAATCATTCACCGAATGGGCCAAATTACACACATTATGGTAGTCCAGCTTTTGATGTTTTATATGAAAGGGCCAACCGCATAACGGACCAAGATGAGCGATTTACATTGTATCAGAAAATGGATAGCATGGTTTTGGAGGATGCGCCCATGGTTTTGCTATTCTATGATAAGGTGATGCGTTTCTATGATAGAAAATGGATAGGATTGGAGCCAGACGCTCTCAATACTCTCGATTTGAAGCGCGTTTATTCAAGCGAAAAGCGAACAACAACACCGTAGTGGTCACTCAATGCCTTTCTTATGATTCTATGATCAAGTACACGTAAATCTTCACTGAGGAAAACATGGTCTATGCGCAATGGAATGAAGAAGCGTTGATACGTCTTGCCGAAGCCTCGCCCTGCCTCAACAAATGAGTCTGTAAGCCTTTTTTCCATTTGGGAGTATGTCCAACTCGAAGGTGTATCATTAAAGTCTCCACATAATACAATAGGGTAGGGACTATCATCTACGAAGTTTAAAACAGATTTCAATTGAATTCCTCTTTTTTCAAAGGCACTTTCAATTCTACCGCCTATTTTTTTAAACTCGTTTTTTCTCTCTTGCCATTTGTCGATTTCTCCGGCCTCATCAACCAATTGAAGATCTTGTTCTTCTAGATTCAAACTGGCCAAATGCAAATTAATTACGCGGATGGTGTCTTTGTTAATCAGTAAATCTGCGTATTGGAAAAACGTATTTGTACCTAAATCAATACCCTTAGGGTATTCCACTTGTCCAGACCGGATTACTGCATAGTTGGTGTAGATCACCAAGCCGTACTTCTTTCCAAAATCGGCCATATTCTTTACTTCGTATTTGAAGTTGAATTTGGGTGTTTGCTCATATTCGTAGTACTCTTGGACACATAGAATTTGTGGCTGAACAGACTTTACTACAGAATCAATTTTTGCAGCTACGCCTTTATCATCTATCCACCTATAGCGATTAAACATACGAACATTGTATGTCATAATATCAATAGATTCATTGATATTCAATACTTTGCTTTCCTTATTGAGCTTATAAAGAGCTGAAACATCCTTCCAACTAAGCAGCAAAGCTATCAGCGAAAAAAGAAAGTGCGGGCGGACTTTTACCATCCAAAAAAGCATGAACAAAAGATTGCATATCAAGAGAACTGGAAAGCCTAATCCAAGAATTCCGGCAAATCTGAATTCAGAAGGATCTAAGTAAGAAGAAAGAGAGGAAAGCCAAAGGCTTACAGCGAGAAGTAAATTAAGAAAACCAAGCAATTTACTTACGAAAGATTGCTTCTTAGGCTCTTGCTTCATTTGCTCATTCTGAATAAAAAATCCTTTTCTTCCTTAGATAGGCTTTCATAACCACCTTTTGAGATTTTATCTAAAATACCGTCTAACTTCTTCTGTTTGTCGAACGCATTTGAAGACTCAGAATCCTGCTTGCTGGAATAGCTAACTTTCAGTTTGGACTTCTTTCTTTTGCTAAAAAAAGATTCCAAAGTATCCTCAAAAAAGGCATTTATGTTAATGCCCTTTTCTTTCCATTGACGTGCCATAACGTAGCCATACAAGGCTCCTCCAATATGCGCCAAGTGCCCACCAGGATTGGATTCTGGCAAATAGACCAAATCCAATAATAGAAGAATAGCCGCCAATTGCCAAAGTTTAATTTCAAGAACAAAAAACAGTTTTATAGGAAAGGAAGGAGTAAAGGTTGCTGCGGCAATCAAAATGGCCATAACACCGGCAGAGGCTCCTCTATTATTCGAGATTAGAACCGATTCACTAAAGAAAGGAAAGAGATTGTAGCTCAAGACGTAC
>CALCFH010000387.1 GCA_937900215.1 uncultured Cryomorphaceae bacterium | reverse complement strand
CTCGGTAAGCACCAGAAGAAGAAAAAGCGCCAAAAAAGAAGAATAAGAAAGTTGAACTCCATCCAACCAAATGCTGTCGGTAGATGTTAAGAGCATACAATCGATAGAAACCTTGGCGTTTAGACTGGATTCGGTTGGATTTAAATCCAATTCTAAAACAAGTTTCAACTGATCGATGGGAAGACTCTTTTCTTGTGCAATGGAAGTCTGCAGACAAAAAAGAGAGAGTATCGAAAAAATGTATTTCTTCATAGCACCAAAGTAAGGCATTGAAGCCTCTATTTTTGAACCATGAGCCAAGGATTTTTAGAAACGGGTATTGAATATTTAAAAGGAGTGGGTCCACAAAAGGCCTCCTTATTAAAAGAGGAGTTGGCCATCAAGACCTTTGGCGATCTGCTGCGCTATTATCCCTTTCGCTATGTAGACCGCACACGTGTGCATACCTTACTCGAGATATTGGAGGAAGAAGGAGAGGTTCAATTAGAGCTTCGCCTGAGCAGAGTGGAAGAAATAGGTGGACCAAAAGCCAAGCGATTGGTTGCCATGGCAACCGATGGACAACGATCTATTGAGCTGGTTTGGTTCAAAGGAATTAAGTGGATTAAATCTTCCTTAGTAATAGGAGGTCGATATGTAATATTTGGCAAGCCCAGTCGGTTTAAGGGGAAGATCAACATCGTTCACCCCGAAATGGAAATGCTTGTGCCCGAGCAAGAATTCAAGGGCAAAGGCATGCAACCCGTCTATCATACCACCGAAAAACTCAGCAATAGAGGATTGAACAGCAGCGGCATAGCCCGCCTCACCGCAGAGCTGGTGCGCAATCCGCATTTTCAACTGCAAGAATATTTGCCTACCACTTGGCTTCAGCAATACAACTGGCCCGAAGCACAAGAAGCCTTTCAGAATGTGCATCACCCAAGCTATGGCAGCATTTTAGAGAAAGCCATTCAGAGAATAAAGTTTGAAGAATTCTTCTTCCTAGAACTGCATTTATTGCGGCATAAGCTAAACCACAAGAAAACCTATAAAGGATTTGTCTTCTCCAAAGTAGGCGATGCCTTCAACGATTTTTATTTCAAGCAACTTCCATTTGAGCTCACCGATGCTCAAAAAAGAGTGATGAAAGAAATTAGAGCCGATATGGGATCCGGAGAGCATATGAATCGGCTTTTGCAGGGAGATGTGGGAAGTGGCAAAACCATCGTGGCTCTTTTGTGCATGCTTCTAGCCCTCGACAATGGATTTCAAGCAAGCTTGATGGCGCCCACCGAAATACTGGCCACTCAGCATTATCATACCCTCACCGAATTGCTCGACGGACTTCCCTACCCCATTCGCCTGTTAACTGGAAGTACCAAGACCGCCCAGCGAAACGAAATTCATTCCCTGCTCGAATCAGGCGAACTTCCCTTCTTAGTAGGAACCCATGCCTTATTAGAGGAAAAAGTAAAATTCAAGAATCTTGGTTTAGCCATAATCGATGAGCAACACCGCTTTGGTGTAGCCCAACGCGCAACGCTTTGGAAGAAAAACACCCTTCCACCCCACATCTTAGTGATGACCGCCACACCCATCCCCCGCACCCTCGCCATGACGGTTCACGGAGATCTAGATGTAAGTGTAATCGATGAATTACCACCAGGACGAAAACCCATAAAGACGGTGCATCGCTTTGAAAGCAGAAGGTTGGAAGTAATTGGATTTATGAAACAAGAGATTGCCAAAGGCCGACAAGTCTATGTGGTTTTTCCCTTGATTGAAGAATCGGAAACCTTAGATTATAAAAATCTGCAAGAAGGCTTTCAGCACATCCAAGATCTTTTCCCCAGGCCCGAGTTTGAAGTAGCCATGGTCCACGGACAGATGAAGCCCGAAGAAAAAGACTTCGAAATGAAACGCTTCGCCGAAGGCGTTTGTCAGATCTTGGTAGCCACCACTGTAATAGAAGTAGGTGTAAACGTGCCCAATGCCACAGTGATGCTTGTAGAAAGTGCAGAGCGATTTGGTTTATCTCAGTTGCATCAGCTCCGAGGCCGAGTAGGCCGAGGAGGAGATCAATCGTATTGCATCTTAATGACCGGTCAGAAATTAAGCAACGAAGCCCGCACCCGAATGGAAACCATGGTGACCACCCAAGACGGCTTCCGAATAGCAGAAGTGGACTTGCAATTAAGAGGTCCGGGCGATTTATTGGGCACACAGCAAAGCGGACTAATGGATTTAAAATTGGCGAGCCTTACAAGAGATGCTCCCCTGCTGCATATCGCCCGAGATAAGGCAGAAGAAATTTTGCGCTCCGATGAGGAGTTTGAGCAATTGGAAGCAATGAAAATAGAATACAGAAGGAGATATGGAAAAAAGGCTATATGGTTTAGAATCTCTTAAGAGAATGGTATCAATCAAAGTTCTATTTTCGGCCTAATGGCACGCAGAAAGAAGAATAGAGACACAGGCGGATTGGTTCGGAATGGAAAAGCCTATTTTTTTCGGTTCTCCCGAAAAGGAGGAGTAGGATTTCTCAAGAAGAATTTATCCAAATTCCTGCTTGCCCTTGTGGCCTTTGCTGGCGTTTTTGCCTTGGCCAATCACTTCATACTCACAGACGAACTCACGCAGTGGATAGAAACATCCCTGCCACCCCTATGGCTAGTGGGTATACTATTCATCTCAGAATGCTTCTTAGGAATCCTTCCTCCCGACTTATTCATATGGGCCTTGAGCAGCTATGCGTATCCTTATGTATGGGTTTTCGCATTGGCCATCGTTTCATATGTTGGTGGAATTATTTCCTATTATTTTGGAACTCAGTTGTTCAAAATACCCAGAATACATCGCTGGGTAGAAGAACGCTACGTAGATGAGTTCAAGCAAATTCGCAAATACGGTGGTTTACTGATTTCAATAGCAGCCTTAACACCCTTGCCGTTTAGTCCAGTTAGCTTAGTT
>CALCFH010000386.1 GCA_937900215.1 uncultured Cryomorphaceae bacterium | reverse complement strand
AAGGCCTCTATTAATCCAGCATTTGTTGCACAGCAAGGAGATTTATTAGTGAATAGCCTGTATAAACAACAATGGAATCGGCTGGCAGATAAAAATGGAAGCGCAATGGTTCTGAGTGGACTGAATGCGGAAATTGGATGTCCGAAATATCAGCTTGGAATAGGTGGACAGCTTTTTTACTCACAACAGGGAGCGGGTGATTTTTCTTATATCAAAGGTTCATTAAATCTAGGTTGGGGATTTAACGGAAGCTTTTCGAAGTCTTTTGGTATTAAATCACTCCAAGGATTAAACTATATGTTCCATTTTGGCGCTCAATTAGGATTGGGTCAAAAGAGCGTAGAATGGGGACAGTTTAACTTTTCAGATCAATACGATCCCTATTTAGGTTTGATTAAACCTACTTCTGCGGTCTACGAGCAGGGATTCCGTGATGCCAGTTCCTCTCAGCTAGATATTGGCTTTGGTGGATTGCTTCGATTGGAACTTCCGAAAACAGCAGGAAACCTAACTTTAGGTGCTGCCATGTATTCTATTAATCGTCCCAAGGAAAGTTTCTTAAATACAGAAAATGAAATTCCACAAAGACTAAACCTGCATGCCTTTTGGCACAAACGGGTTTTCAGGAAAGAAAGCAAAAAGCTACCCATCTATCTGAATGTTGGAATTATGAGCAGTAGCATACTGCCTGAAAGCTTTCTTCCACCCATTTCCAACCAGCTTAGCGTAACAGGAGGTTTTAGCTTTAACAATCAAAGTGCAGATCTCGCTCTTCGATTTGGCCAATCTAACGCGTGGAGTTTAAATTCCATTGCCGCAGTGTATCAACTTAGGGTTTCTCCCAATCTCATTCTTTCTGGAGGCGCCGAATTTGCAACTGGAGATTTTAGCATCGGGCAAAGCGGATTCACCTTTGATCTTGGTTTGGCATTCTCAATTGAGAATAAATACCTCTGTAAGGGGAAAAAGAAAGATTGGAATTTTAATCGCTTTCAATCTAATTTTTTGAGTGAATCAGACCCAGGCAGTCTGCAACGCTTTATTCCTTAAACTCTTAACCATTAGTCTCATTTTATCGAGATCTAAAAAAAGGGTCTCAAATTGGAAAGAAAGACGTCTCAAAGAAAGATTTGAGGCGAAAGGCGTATTCCAGAAAGCTTGATTTGCTGCATAATTCAAAAACTACTGATATGCTCAACGCCATCCAAACATCCACAATCTACCGCATAGTTATACTTAGCTTATTCTTGGGCATTCCCTTTTGGAGCGCCGCATCCGACCCTATAAAAGGAAACGGAAAAAGAGTGAATGAGCAGCGTACTTTAAAGGAATTTCATGGAGTACATCTTAATACCTATTGCGATTTAGAGATTATCTGTGGCGAGATGCCACGTGTAGAAGTGCAAACAGATGAGAACATTGCCATCCACCTAAAAACCTATGTACGCAATGGTGTTCTATACATTGAAACCAAGGAATGGCTGCAGCCTACTTATCTTAAGGTAGTTGTGCATATGCCCTATATTGATGATTATGAGCAATCAGGATGGAGTACAACCGAGATTCGCAATGTGCAATCTGAAAAGCTGAATATTAAATTACCCACGGGGCAAGTCTTCTTATATGGACATGTAAATAAGCTCACAGCCGCTGGAGAGAATGGTAAAATCGATGCACATGAAATGGTAACCGAGTTTGCCAAAGTAGAGCAAAAAGGGGGAGGAACGATGCTGTTAAACGTGGTTCAAAGCTTAGAGGGTGAGAATGAAGGTGGAATTGTGCGCTATTATGGCAATCCTTTGATAAGGCTAACAGGCAAAGTTTCGTCTGTAAATAGTAAAGATGAATTCATAGTACAAGAAGAACCCGCACAATATCTCAAGTTCAAGGTTAAGAATGCAAGCAACAGCAAGAGAGATTATCTCATTTACGGACCCAATGAACGTCCATTTAGCTACGGCTTTCCCATACGTGCCAATAGTACACGCAATGAAGACGCTCCTGTAGGCACCAAGATTTATGCTCAGACCATTTTCGGAACCAAAGGCAAACTGCTTCTTGAGGTAACGGAAGATATAGAGGGAAAGACAATCATCCTATCCAAATAGTACATTTATACTGTGAGTATATATACAACCCCTCTGCAAATTGGTTATTTCATGGCATTTTTTTTCGCTCTCCTCTTTTGGTTGAGAGCGAGAAGAGAAGAACATATTTCAGACAGCCTAATGGGTTGGTTGATGTTCATTCTGGCATTACAGCTGCAAGATTATACCTTTGGATTTGCGGGCATCAATTTTCTTTGGGAAGAGTTGAATGGATTTCCACGAGGAGTAAATTTACTCATTGGTCCGGTCATGCTTTTTTATCTCAAGTCTCAATCTAAATCCAATTTTCGTTTCCAAAAGAAAGATCTGTTGCACCTCTTGCCGCATGCCATTTTCACATTCATAGGGCTGTTGGTATTTTCTCAAGGCACTGCAGCAGTGCAGGCCTATCAGTCGAGCACATTCTATCACTACTTTGGTTACTTCAATACCCTGGTTCGTTGGGCCAGTTATACCTATTACTTTTCGCAGTGCTTTGGGCTGTACAATAGATATCAAGTATGGGTTTTAAAAGTCCATTCTGATCCTTCTAGTATAGATTTAAAATGGTTCAAACTCTTTATACAGAT
>CALCFH010000385.1 GCA_937900215.1 uncultured Cryomorphaceae bacterium | reverse complement strand
AATAGCTCGCCGCTTCATAGGCCGTACTAGTCCATTCTGCAACGTTTCCGCCCATACAATACAAGTTAAATCCATTTGGGCTGTAGGCCGTCGCTTTCACAGGATAATATCCTCCATCTGCAGTTAAGTTACCGCGCATGGGTTTAAAGTTCGCCAAATAACAACCCGAACTATTGGTAGCATAAGGTCCGCCCCAAGGGTAGGTAACTAAGTTCTGGCCACCACGCGAAGCATATTCCCACTCCGCCTCTGTTGGAAGTCTGAAGTCTTGCTCTGTTACGCCTTCTTCTCTTCTCAAGTAATCATTGCGATATTTCGAACGCCAGTTAGCAAAAGCACGCGCTTGGTGCCAGTTCACACCTACTACTGGATAATCATCATAGGCAGGATGCCAGAAATATTTATCATGCTGAGGCTCGTTGAACGAATAAGTCAAATCATGAACCCAACAAAGAGTATCAGGATAAATGTTAATGATCTCTTTTTCTATAAAAGAACTTCGGTCTGAAATTTCTTTATTCTCTTTAATAAAATCACGGTAGTTGTATTCCAGACCATCACCGTCTTTGTCTCCATAGTCGTACTCAACACGATTCTGCTTTCTTCCCGCTTTTTGACGATTTAACCAATAATACAAGTAATTGAGTTGGCGTGCATCCACCATTTTGCCTCCTTGAAAGCGCTCTTCAGGCGAAATAAAGATTGACTCTACTATTTCCGTGTACTCTGCACTTGGGTAGCGATCTGTTCTCCATTCCAAATAGGGTTCCCAATTGATATGACGCTGTAAGCTATCTGGATAATTGAGTGCTATGTATTCCTGATAGAAGGTTGGCTCTGCCATTTCAGCATAGTCAATAAACTCATAGCCTTCTGCTAAGCCATCTTCAGCCAAACGAAAACGAACAATAGAATCTCGCACCCAATTAACGAATTGGCGGTACTCATTGTTTGTAATTTCGGTCTGGTCCATATAAAAAGACCGGATCGAGACCGTTTTGGTTGGTGCAGTTAATGTATATGGTAGATCTTGATCGGCATTTCCCATATTATAGGAACCTTGCGGAATATATACCATACCGAATGGCTCCGATGGAAACCACTCTTGTCTGTCTTGAACGCCCACTAATTCACCATGATCATTACTGCTGCAAGCAGCCAATAACATCATTGCTGATGACAATAGAAGCACTTTATTTGTTCTCTTCATAGTTTCTCCTTGAAGACTAATACTTTAAGATCCCTGTTTGGGGATGCAATGTTACAAAAACCTTGGATTCCTATTACTACCCTTTTCTCTAGCCGGAATTTCTATTCTAAAGCAGTATCCTAGCATTATTTCATGGCTACCGCCGCTTGTTACTGATATATCTGATAAGGTAATATCGTACGAGTAACCCAATTTCAAACTTGGCATAATGAACAGACCTGCTTGAATAGCTAGAGCGTCTTGGTTGCGATATGTAACGCCTCCCCACACTTTATTATTATACATCGCATTCACATTGATGTCTGCTGTCATTGGACCAGCGAGGTCTGATTTAACCATAAGAGCTGGCATTAAAGCCCAATTTGTATTGGGAATGTACCAGTTGTATCCACCCATTAAATAGTAGTGGCGCTTGCTTCTAAAGGCAAATTCGCCGGCACCCACCTGACTGCCTAAAGCAAAAGTCCCTTCAATTCCTCTAGTGGTTGATAAACCACCCCAAATTTTATCGTTCTCATAGTAGATACCGAAATTCAAGTCGGGAGCTAATGAAGTTGCGCCATTTGCAGCCACAAAAGGATCGAATCCTCCCAAGTTGCCATCGGGGAAAACCCAATCTCCAGAGGTAACGCTCTTATTCTTGAAATCAACCATCAATCCGAAACCAAGTTTACCTCCAGCAAAATCCATTTGATATGCGTACGATAATCCAAAAGATATATCTTGAAAAAACCCAATCTGATCATTGGTTACAATTAAACCCAATCCACCATGAAGGAAGTTTATAGGTATATCGGCGTTAAAATTCTGAGTTGTTGGAGCATTGTCGAAACCCACCCATTGACTGCGGTGCAATAAATCCAAACAAATACTTCCCCTATTGGCTGTATAGCCTGGGTTGTACAGCAACTTATTCTGTGTAAACTGGGTGAATTGAACATCTTGCTGAGCGGAAACCATCCAACTAAAACATAAAGCAATTCCCAAAATTATTCTCCTCATAGGCGATTTATCATCACAAGAGTTGTGTTAAATGCCGCTAAAGATATAGAAATTGCGGCTGAGGCAAGTGTTTTCAACCATTGAGTATGGAAAACTTTCGTTTTTTAACATTCAAGGCCTTGAAATTCAAGTGGTCTTGAGATGTTAAAATCACAATCCTTTGTGGTAGGCTTTCCACCATCTATCGGGTATTTCATTCTGACAAGCCCTTTCGTAGTCGTATTCTGAGCAAGGTACCATTGCACTATTTCCTGCCATTCCAATATTTCTATTGCGCAAGGGAACCTCCATCCACCATCTGCCACTCAACGGACTTTTATAGAAAATCAATTCTTGTTCGCCTTCATTTATTAGTACTGAAAAACGCAGATAATCTTTTTTTGAAGCAAAAGGATAGTCTCCCTTTCTGCTATCGACTCCTTCTAGGAAGTACCAAAGTGCTTGAGCGACTAGCTCTGCGGTATATTCTGCTTCACTGTGTTCTCCATCCAATCCAAATATGCCGAATGCACTCACTTTATCGCTTATTCCTGCATATCTGCTTAGGGCGCACACTTCTTCTTCAAGAAAGCCATTGGGTCCTGACCTTTTACAAGCTCTTGCTCCAGCCCTTTTCATAGAAGCGATATCAAAGCTAACTAGATCAGCATCTCTCATTAAAGGCTCAGCCAGCTTTATGTCTGCACGCATTTCACCCAAACGGACTAGGTCGAAGTTCATACGCTCCATTAGACTTCTTTCTTCTTGCATTATATAATAGGTCTGATAACCTATAGAAGAAAAATTGAAGAGGTTATATGGCTTATTCAGGATGATATGGCTAACATAATTGTCTTCTGAGAGACTTAAATCATGCTTTCCCAAATCGAATCTACTATCAATAGCGGCAACATTTACAGTCTGCTCTAATTTGTCATAGCCTCTATACATTCCATAGGTAAGATCTTGAGAGCCCCCTAGAACAATTAATACAATTTGTTTGGAAAGAACTTCCGCTACGATATCTCTTAGGGCAATTTGAGTGTCTTGAAGTCTCTCTCCGGCATACAGATTGCCTAGATCGGCCACACCCATTCTCCAATCGCCAGGATACAGATCATAGAACTTTTTGCGGATTAAGTCGGGAGCACTTTCAACATTTCCGCTGCTCGAACCCCTTCCTTCGCAAACCCCAAGGAGCGCAATTTTACACTTTTCCCATTCAGGAAACCCAGCAATTTCATCGTGAACGTAGAGTCCTGCTCCTATTTCTTGACCTTCTTCTCTATCGTACTTTTCGAGTAAAGAAGAAGGAACAGGGGAAAGCCATTCCTGAAACATTATTTTTTCGATTTAGGTGCTTTTGCAATTAAGGCCTCACAGGCCTCTCGATCTAGAGTTGTAGCATCTGTGCCTTTCGGAATTCGGTGGTTTTCTTTGCCCACCTTTATATAAGGGCCCCATCTCCCATTCAAAATCTCAATAATTGGATCTCCTTCAAATAGGGCAATTTTCTTATTCGCATCTGCTACTCTTTTGGCCAAAATAAGCTCTATTGCTCTTTCTAATCCAATAGTCATGGGGTCGTCTCCATCTGCTGCTTTAATAGATGCGTACAAACTTCCATGCTGAACATAGGGCCCAAAACGACCGATTCCAGCCTTCAAATCCTTCCCTTCTAACGCACCAATTACTCTTGGTAACTGGAAGAGTTTTAAAGCTTCTTCTAAAGTTATGCTTTCAATTCTTTGATCTTTCAACAAAGATGCAAATCGTGGTTTCTCTTCATCTTCTGCCGATCCCATTTGAACTACTGGTCCGTAGCGAGCAATCTTAGCCACAATAGGTTTACCTGTAGCAGGGTCTGAACCCAAGGAGCGCTCACCTTTAGCATAGCCCGCATTCTCTTCTACTTTTTCAATATTCGGACGAAAATCTTTATAGAAGCCATCCAACATTTCTGTCCAGTCTACCTCCCCTTCCGCAATTCGGTCGAAGTCTTCTTCCACTTTAGCTGTAAAATGAAAATCCAAAACCTCATTGAAGTGCTCTACCAAGAAATCATTTACAACCATTCCGATATCAGTGGGCATTAATTTACCCTTATCGGCCCCGGTTCTTTCTTTCAACATTTTAGTCGAGATATCTGACCCAGTTAATGTTAGCGTTTGATAGCTTCTCTCCTCACCTTCTAGATCTGACTTTACTGCATACTCTCTTTTAACTATTGTAGAAATGGTAGGCGCATAGGTTGAAGGTCTTCCAATGCCCAGTTCCTCTAATTTCTTTACCAAGCTCGCTTCGGTATATCTAGGCTGCGGACGAGAATAGCGTTCAGTGGCCTCAATTTTATTATACAACAGGCTTTGATTGAGGTTTAAAGCGGGAAGCATACCCTTTTGCTCTTCTCCCTCTTCATCGTCTGTATCTTCTAAATAAACCTTTAAAAAACCTTCAAAACGAATGACCTCCCCTTTGGCAGTGTAGTGAAAGGCATTTGGGGCAGGAATCGTAACCGTGGTTCTTTCCAACTTAGCGTCGCTCATTTGAGATGCCAAGGTTCTTTTCCAAATAAGCTCATATAATTTCTTCATTCGGGCATCTCCCGTAACGGTAGATTTATCCATGTAGGTAGGTCGGATGGCTTCGTGTGCCTCCTGAGCTCCTCTCGCTTTAGTCTTGAATTTTCTCGTTTCAGCATATTCAGCCCCGTAAGAGTGAACGATTTCATTTCGTGCCGCTGCGAGCGCATCGTCAGAAAGATTTACGCTGTCTGTTCTCATATAGGTAATAAATCCTGCCTCATACAGCTTCTGAGCAATTTGCATAGTGGTACCTACAGGAAATCCCAATTTTCTGGAAGCCTCTTGCTGTAAAGTAGAGGTAGTGAAAGGCGCTGCCGGACTTCTTTTTGCGGGCTTTACTTCCAATGCTTCAATGGAATATTGGAAGGCTGCAGACTTCGCCAGAAAAGCTTGGGCATCTTCAGATTTTTTGAAGCGCTCATTCAGTTCTGCTTTAAAAACTTTGCCTCCGGCATTGAATTCTGCCACAATACGGAAGGCAGATTCTGAATTAAATGCCTGAATTTCTCTCTCTCTTTCTACCAGTAGGCGCACAGAAACAGACTGAACCCTTCCGGCCGATAAGCCTCTACGGACTTTCTTCCAGAGCACCGGGCTGAGTTCATAACCCACCAAGCGATCAAGAACTCTGCGTGCTTGCTGGGCATTTACTAAATCCATGTTTATAGTACGAGGGGAAGACACCGCCTTCTGTATAGCAGTCTTCGTAATTTCATGAAAAACGATGCGGTTGGTTACCAAAGGATCTAAACCTAAGGTTTCGGCTAAATGCCATGCAATAGCCTCTCCCTCACGGTCTTCATCCGATGCTAACCAAACTATCTCTGCGGTAGAGCACAGCTTTTTTAACTTCTTTACAATTTCCTTTTTGTCTTTGGAAACCTCATACACGGGCTTGAAACCATTCTTTACATTTACACCCATATCCTTCTGAACTAAATCACGGATATGACCGAAACTAGACTCTACAGCAAAATCTTTCCCAAGAAAGCCTGCTATGGTTTTTGCCTTTGCAGGCGACTCTACGATAACTAAATTCTTCGACATCTACTTTTCCTTTCTGTGAATGCAAAGAAAACTAAAAGCAGCTTGGCTCAAAGGATTATATACGGAAGTTGTACTGTCAAACTGTCACTATACTTCTTGTGTTACCTTTGTATACATAATTTTTAAGCAAAGTGGGCAAAGGATTAATAGAGACAAATACACCGCTTCCCGAAGCTAGGCAAGGCGAGGTGATTGAAGCTCAATTAGATGAGGGTTTTCGTAGGATGTATATAGAAAGTTACGGTTGTCAGATGAATTTTTCTGATAGTGAAGTAGTAGCCTCTATTTTATCTTCAGATGGTTATTCTACTACCCGAAATATAGAAGAGGCAGACTTAATACTGCTCAATACCTGCTCCATTCGAGATAAAGCTGAGCAAACGGTGCGCAACCGTTTGAAGCACTTCAACAATATAAAAGCAGCTCATCCTGGAATGACTATTGGCATCTTGGGCTGCATGGCCGAGCGATTGAAAGACAAACTCCTAGATGAAGAAAAGCTAGTTGATTTGGTGGTAGGTCCGGATGCCTACAGAGACCTTCCAAATCTGTTAAAAGAAATCGACGGTGGACGAAAAGCAGTAAATGTTATTCTCTCTAAAGAAGAAACCTATGCCGATTTGCAGCCTGTTCGCTTAGGTGGAAATGGGGTAACCGCCTTTATTTCCATTACCAGGGGCTGTGATAATATGTGCAGTTTTTGCGTGGTGCCTTTTACCCGTGGAAGGGAGCGCAGCAGAAATCCGGATAGCATTGTTCAGGAAGCATTAGACTTAGAAAAAGCAGGGTATAAAGAGCTTACCCTTCTTGGACAAAACGTAGATTCTTATCTCTGGTATGGAGGAGGAGCGAAAAAGGATTTCGACAAGGCCAGTGAATCAGCTAAAGCAACTTCAATGGACTTTGCTCAATTGCTCGAAAAGGTGGCCTTGGCCGTTCCTAAAATGCGCATTCGCTTTTCTACCAGTAACCCTCAAGACATGGCGGATGTGGTTCTACATGCTATAGCACGTCATTCCAACATCTGCAATTACATCCACCTACCTGTGCAATCGGGCAGTAGTAAGGTTCTAAAAGAAATGAACCGAGGTCACAATAGAGAAGAGTATTTAGAGCTCATAAACCGTATTCGCAGCATTATTCCAGACTGTGCAATAAGTATGGATATGATTACTGGCTTTCCGAATGAGACAGAGGAAGATCACAAAGAAACCCTCTCTCTGATGGAATCAGTGAAATACCATTACGGTTTTATGTTCTATTATTCTGAGAGACCGAACACCTATGCCGCAAGGAATTTAGAAGACAATATTCCATTGGAAACAAAAAAGCGCCGTCTCGATGAAATAATTACGCTGCAACGCCAGCATTCTTTCATCCGAAATAAAGAGGTTTTAGGTAAAATACAAGAGGTTTTGATAGAGGGCTCATCCAAAAAATCCGATGCGCATTGGTATGGCCGAACTCCACAAAACACCGTGGTTGTTTTTCCAAAATCAGATGAAAAAGCAGGTGATTTTGTTCAAGTACTCATCGAATCTTGCACCACTGCAACTCTATTGGGAAAGAGAATATGAAATCCATCCGTCTTATTCTAATTCTTTTTCTCACGAGCCTTGGATTCAGCAGCCTAGATGCGCAAACACTTGTAGGCGAGCGTTGGGTAGACAACAGTTTATCTATACGCATAGAGAAGGAAAGTATACGAAAAATGGGCAAACTCACTATTTGTATTTACAGCACCGAAACAAATGTGTGTATTGAAAATCTCTTTACTGCCTTTGAAACCCGAATAGTAGATGCTTCTGGCAAGGAAATATGGAATGCCTTATGGATGGGCCAAAAGAAGAGTGTTGTCTTTAAGAAAGCCTTGCCCGAAGGATACAAAATACACATAACAGCCACTCAGCCTTTTGTGATTAATGCCACAACAGGCAATCGCATTTATCAAGACAAGGAAATAAGCGTTGAATATATTTTGAGATGAGCGGAATTCAGGAAATAAAACAACGTTTTGGTATCATTGGCAATACTCCAGCATTGGAAAGAGCCCTTGAAAAGGCAAAACAGGTAGCTGCAACCGACATTGGTGTATTGGTTACAGGAGAAAGTGGAGTTGGTAAAGAATCCATTCCTAGAATCATTCATTCACTTTCGGCTAGAAAGCACAAACCTTATATAGCCGTAAACTGTGGTGCCATTCCTGAAGGAACCATAGATTCAGAATTATTCGGACATGAAAAAGGGGCTTTTACTGGCGCCACTAATCTTAGAAAGGGGTATTTTGAAGAGGCGGATGGAGGAACCATTTTCTTAGATGAAGTGGGAGAGCTACCCTTATCAACCCAAGTTCGCTTACTGAGAGTGCTCGAAACAGGAGAGTTCATAAAGGTTGGTTCCAGTAGAATTCAGAAAACCGATGTTCGCATTGTGGCTGCCACCAATTTAGATATGGAAAAAGCCATCCGAAACAATCGCTTCAGAGAAGATTTGTACTATCGATTAAATACTGTTGAGATTATCCTTCCACCCCTGCGTGATCGACCTTCAGATATTCATTTGATTTTCCGCAAGTTCGCTGCAGATTTTGCCGACAAATACAACCTACCGCCCATCCGCCTTGACGCTTCGGCCATTGAGCTACTCACTTCTTTTCGCTGGCCTGGTAATATCAGACAATTGCGAAATTTAGCCGAGCAAATTAGTGTCGTAGAAGAAGAACGACTTATTACCTCTAACATTTTGATTCAGTATTTACCTCAGATTACACAAAGTCAGAGTGAGTTGCCCGTTTCTACAAAGAGAAATTCAGAGGGTGAGAGTGACTTTGCCAATGAGCGTGAAATACTATACAAGATTCTTTTCGACATGCGAAGCGACCTCAACGATTTAAAAAAGCTAACACTTGATCTGATGAAAAGCGGAGGGGGTGATCGCTTTGAGGAAGAGAATGAAGGCATACTTGCCAAGTTTTACAATGACACGAATAATTCTACAACTTCCAATGCATCTCGATTACTTGCAGCTCCTTCTCAGTCGGTACATACCGCTGAAATTAGTTCAGAAAACAGAGAGGACGAGCTATTCTACGATGCTGAATCAATAGAGGATGAGGCCCCCATTTCTTTGCATGAAAAGGAATTAGAAATGATAAAAGTAGCCCTTGAAAGAAATAAAGGAAGAAGAAAAGATGCTGCCAATGAATTGGGAATATCTGAAAGAACTTTGTACCGAAAAATAAAGCAGTATGATCTTTAAAATGCGAATTTTAATTATTGGCTTTGTTAGCATAGCCCTTTCTGCTTGTACAGGTGGATATTCTTTTACTGGAGGAGATATTGGCGATGCCAAAACAGTTTCTGTAGCCAATTTCCCCAACTATGCTGAATTGTTTCAGCCTAACCTTAGCCTTACTTTCAGCGAAAGTCTTCGGAATATTTTTGTTCAACAAACCCGGTTAACGCTCGTAACTTTTGAAGGCGACCTGCACTTTGAAGGTGAAATTTTAAAATACTATGTTGAGCCTATTAATGCGCAAGCCGATGCTCAGGTAGCTCAGAATAGGTTGACTATTGTAGTGAATGTTCGCTTTATCAATAAAACGGATGAAACAAAAGATTTTGAAAAGACCTTCTCTCGTTTTGCCGATTTTCCAGGAAATTCAAACTTAATTGATGTAGAGGAAGAGTTGATTTCTCAAATAAATACACAATTGTCAGAAGACATTTTAAATGCCGCCATAGCCAATTGGTAATCTATGGATAAAATGAAGTTTCTAGCGGCTATTGAAGAACGCACTCAGCTTGAGTCGGAAGAACTCAGTGCGCTGAAAAAGTGGGTTGTTCAGTTTCCATATTTTACCTCTGCTCGACTTCTTTATTTAAAATCCATCCAATTCAGTCAACCCCTTGTCTTTCCTCTTGAGGTAAAAAAATGTGCTGCCCATATTGGAAATAGAGAACGGATGTATGCGCTCACGCATCAAGCCCTAGCTCAGCCCATTCCAGATCTGGCCAGAGCAAAATCAGAATTAGCCAAAGAAAACTCCTCGCAAAAGCCTGAGCCCGCCAAGGAGAAGGAGGTTTCGGTTTTAGAATCGCAAAAACTCAGTGCAAAAGAGAAGGTTAAACGTATTTTGGAGGAAAATCGCAAGATGCGCTTAGCCATGGAGAATGGCACTCCTCCTGTTTCCTCCTCTGAACTTGATACTTCATTTGAATCAAAAGAACAATCAGTCAACGAATCTGTAGCGTTGACGAACAAGAAATCAGAGATTAAAGAACCCCTTATTGCCGCACCAACCATAGTTGAGTCGGAAACTGCTGAAACTGAAAAGGAAGACGGACTAGAACAAATACTTGATCTTGATTTACCCAAAGAAGAAGATTCCTTTTCGAATGAAACAAGTATTGAAATTGAAGAGCCGGCAAAAGCAGAGACCATTGAAAACTCCCTCATTGGTTCGAGGGTGCAATCGGTAGAATCAGCAGATTCTAGTATCGCTTTAGAAGAAGCGGTTCCGACAGAACATCGGTCTGATGAGCTTTTGGATACCAAAAAGAATTTCTTTCATTGGTTAAAAGAGCTTCGGGCAGAAGAGAGAGCTCAAGAGAAATCTACTGTTGAACAACAAAAAGAAATAATTGATAAATTCTTGGTGAAATTACCGGGAATTAAGCCAGATAAAGCAGCACTAAAAAAATCAGATCAAAGAGACTTAGTACAGCAAAGCTTGAGAGAAGATCAGGAAATGGTTACCGAAACATTGGCTAAACTTTACTTAGAACAAGGGCATTTGAACAAAGCACTGGATGCATTTGAAATTCTTCTGTTGAGATTTCCTCAAAAAAGTAGTTTCTTTGCCGGCCAGATTCGTGAAATTCGCAAATCGTTGAAAGAAAAAGGAAAAAAATGACACTGTTAATCACCACTTTAATAATTATCGCCTGTATCTTACTGATATTGGTTATCATGGTTCAAAATCCGAAAGGAGGAGGATTGTCTTCTACCTTCGGTGGAGGAAACCCACAAATTTTCGGCGGAGTGAAGAAAACCACCGATTTCTTAGATCGTGGAACTTGGGTTTTAGCTATTGCATTGGTTGTTTTAGTAATGGCTAGCAATATTGCCGTTTCTACTTCGAGCACAGATGGAGACATCCCTGAATCGTCTTTGAATGATGAACTCGATGGATTTTCTGCGCCTGTTCCTCAAACCATTCCCATCAACAATGATGAGGAGCTGGGAGACGCCTTACCCGAAGCAATAGAAGAATAAATATCAAGGCCTTGTAAAAGGCCTTTTTTTATGGCTAGATTATTCCGTAAACGAACTGAAAACAAAGGGCTAGCACCAGGCTCCTTAGTGTTTATTGGAACCCAACAAATGGAAGCGCCTCATTTCCATTATTTCATTTACAACAAGGATAGCATTGATACCAATGAGTGCAAATCGGTAGAAGATTTGCCCATAGCGAAAGAAGGCCGCATAGATTGGATTAATATGGATGGGGTGCACGATGCCGATACGGTAGAGGCACTTGGACATAAATTTTCAATTCACCCACTTGCTCTAGAAGACATAATGAACACCGGTCAGAGAGCAAAATTGGCGGAATACGACAACAGCATTTTCATTACACTTAAAATGCTCTCTTTTGATCCAAAAACCATCCGCATTCAGAGCGAGCAACTGAGTTTTGTGTTGCTACATCAAAACTTAATAAGCGTTCAAGAACATTCGGGTGATACCTTCCAGCCAGTAAGAGATCGTATTCTGAACGCAAAAGGAAAGGTTCGAAAACTCGGGGCCGATTATTTACTCTACATTCTTTTAGATACAGTTATAGACAACTACATCTATTTAATCGAAGAGATTGGAGAGCGCATAGATGATTTAGAAATTCAACTAGTGGATAATCCAAACAAAAAAATTCTTGATTATATAGCCGTTTACAAGAAAGAGCTTCACTATATGTCAAAAATTGTTCGACCTGTAGTTAGTCTATTGCGCGACTTGAGAAGAACGCATTCTCCTTTGGTAGCCAAAGAAACACATCACTATATTGAAGATTTGCATGGGTTGGCTGAACATGCCTTAGAATCTTTAGAGAGTTATAGGGTGGTTTTGAATGATTACCTGAATGCCTATCATTTGGATGTAAGTACGCGCTTGAACGACATTATGCGGGTATTGACTGTTTTTTCTGCTGTCTTTATTCCAATCACCTTTATAGCTGGGGTGTATGGAACCAACTTTGACAACCTCCCTGAGCTTCACTATTCCTATGCTTATCCGCTATTCTGGGTAATAAATGTGCTTGTAGCTGCGGGAATGTTACTCTACTTCCACACTAAAAAGTGGCTTTAATCCAAGAAGAAAAAAAGGGGGTTCAATTCATGCTGCTATCCGTTGTTGGATTTGCATTCATGAATCTAGTTGTTAAGTACTTAGATCGTATCCCCTCTACGGAGTTGGTTCTCTTCAGATCCATTGTTTCATTGGGTCTGAGTTACTACCTCATTCGAAAACGCAATCTCAGTCCTTGGGGAAACCAAAAGAAATTTCTTTTGCTCAGAGGCCTCTTTGGAGCTACTTCACTTACTCTTTTCTTTTATACCCTCCAAAAGCTTCCCATAGGAACGGCCATAACGCTACAGTACCTCTCGCCCATTTTCACTGCCTTTTTCGCCATATTCATTCTGAAAGAAAAAGTTCGGTCATTTCAATGGGTGTTTTTTGGAGTTTCTCTAGTCGGCATAATAATCATTAAAGGTTTTGACCCTGATGTCACTCCTTTTTTGTTTGCATGCGGCATTGCTTCGGCCATTTTTAGCGGACTCGCATACAATATGATTCGCCTAGTAAAAGATACCGATTCAGCCGTAGTAGTTGTTTTTTACTTTCCTCTAGTGGCAATACCTATCATGCTGATTTTTAGTTTTTTTCATTGGGTTCAGCCCATTGGCTGGGAATGGGGCGGATTACTACTAATGGGTTTATTAACCCAATTTGCCCAAATGAATATGACCAAAGCCCTTCAATCTATTACTCTGAATAAAATAGCCGGAATTAAATACATTGGAATTCTATTTGCGCTTAGTTTTGATTTGATACTTTTTGACGTAAGCTATGGTTGGATTAGCTTGATAGGTATACTTTTCGTTGTCGCCGGGGTTTTACTCAATTTAGTTTCTAAACGCTAGCTGTATATTGTGAACCCAATGCCCTTTAGATGAAAAAGCTCACGAATTATATTAACGGAAATCTTGTTGCTCCAATCGGAGGTAGCTATTTAGATAATATTGATCCCTCTAGAGGAAAAGTATATTCACTTATTCCCGATTCAGACGAAAGAGACGTGGCTTTAGCGGCAAAAGCCGCCAAAGAAGCCTTTCCGTTTTGGAGTAACTTATCTACCAAAAAAAGATCCGATTATCTTTTAGCAATCAGCGAGCGAATAGAAGCTCGGATGCACGAAATGGCAGAGGCTGAGAGCCTAGACAATGGAAAACCCATTAGCCTTGCCATGGAAGTAGACATTCCCCGTGCAAGGGATAATTTCGCTTTTTATGCTACAGCAATATTGCACGAGCAAAGCGAAAGCCATCTCATGGGCACCACTGGCTTCAACTATACGCTGAGAGATGCAATTGGCGTTGCAGGATGCATTTCGCCTTGGAATTTGCCCTTGTATTTATTTAGTTGGAAGATTGCTCCCGCATTGGCCTCTGGCAATACAGTAGTAGCCAAACCATCCGAAATAACTCCCTACACAGCCTATCTTCTTTCTGAAATCTGTGTTGAAATCAATTTGCCTCCAGGCGTTCTCAATATTGTTCATGGCTTAGGTCCTAAAGTAGGTCAGGCCATTAGTGAACATCCAGACATACCTGTGATATCCTTTACAGGGGGTACGGCAACTGGAAAACAAATTAGTGCTACTGCCGCACCCCTTTTCAAAAAACTCTCCTTAGAGTTAGGAGGCAAAAACCCCAATATCATTTTTGCCGATTGTGATTTTGATGAAATGCTAAAGACTACCCTTCGCTCTAGCTTTGCCAACCAGGGCCAGATTTGTTTATGCGGCTCTCGAATTTTCATTGAGAGAAGCATATATGAAAAGTTTAAAAATGCCTTTGTAGAGAAGGTATCCCAAATGAAGGTTGGTATACCTTCAGACCCTAAAACTAAAATGGGAGCGCTCGTTTCTGAGTCGCACTTAAACAAAGTATTAAGCTATGTAAAGCTCGCTCAAGAAGAGGGCGGAAGGGTACTTACTGGAGGCAATCGAGTTATTCTTGAGGAGGCAGAATTCAAAGATGGATATTATATGCGTCCTACCATCATTGAAGGTTTAGATGCCTATTGTAGAACCAACCAAGAGGAAATATTCGGACCTGTTGTTAGCCTTCAAGCTTTTGATACCGAGGAGGAGGTTTTAGCCTATGCAAACAGCACTCGCTACGGATTGGCCGCCACTTTATGGACTTCTAATTTACAGCGTGCGCACAGAATGGCTCATAAATTAGAAAGCGGTATTGTTTGGGTAAATTGTTGGCTTTTACGCGATTTAAGAACTCCTTTTGGAGGCATGAAACAAAGTGGAATGGGCAGAGAAGGCGGATTTGAAGCCTTGCGCTTTTTCACCGAACCCAAAAATGTATGCATACGACTTTAACACCTCTTTAAGTAGTTCTTTTTATAGTTTTGTTTAACCATTTTATCGCAAATAGTATGGATGAACTGAATCTTAGACCCATTGATATTGTTGATGATATAAGTAAAGAGGATTTCTTACACCACTATCAAAGACAACTCAGACCCGTTGTTATTCGAAGCTTCGCAAAAGAATGGAATGCCAAGAATACATGGACTTACGATAACTTAATTCAATTAGCAGGAAAAGAAAAGGTAAAGCTCTATGGTAAATGGCTTGATCACGATCCCACTGCCATTGAAATGCCTGCGGTAAAAGAAGTTGAATTTGGTGAGTATTTAGATTTGCTGAAAAGAGACGTTCCATCCGACCTACGCATTTTCCTATTCAATCTATTCAAGTTACAGCCATCTCTCCTCAAAGATTTCAATTTTCCTGATATTACAGATGGATGGCTAAAAGACTATCCTTATATGTTTTTTGGTTCTGCAGGCAGCGATGTGCGTTTGCATTACGACATAGATTTATCTCATGTATTCATTAGTCAGTTTGGGGGCACGAAACGCATCACCCTTTTTGATCAGAGCCAAACAAAATATCTTTACAAACTGCCTTTCACAACACACAGTGCGGCAGATTTGTCTAAGATTGACTTCGAAAAGTATCCCGCATTGAAATTTGCTCAGGGATATCAGCACGACTTGAAACCGGGTGAAACCTTGTTTATGCCAAGTGGGGTATGGCATTATATTCAATATTTAGATGGAAGTTTTTCGCTCAGTTTGCGTGCTCTAAGTGATTCTAATCTTTATCGCATTAAAGGAGCTTACAACGTTTTCGTAATTCGAAAACTCGATTATTTCTTGAACCGATATTATAAAAGCACCTGGAGCGACTTCAAATTAAAACGGGCCATTGCAAAGGCCAACGAGATTATTGAAGAAAGAGAAAAAATACGATTAGAGGCAAAGAAAGTTTAGTTGTTTTTTATCTTTTTAAAAACGCTCACGGCTTTCATTTCGCACACTTTAGAGTAAATTTTAATCTGCTCAAATATTATTTTCACGACTACCATTTTCTTATAAGCATTTGTATATTGAGGCTTAGAATCTATCCCCTCAATAATGCGTATTCAAAAAATTTTAGTGGCCAATCGCGGTGAAATCGCCATCCGCGTATTTAGAGCTTGCAGCGAAATAAACCTTCAAACGGTTGCTGTTTATACCTATGAGGATCGCTATTCACTTCATCGCTACAAAGCCGATGAGTCTTTTCAAATTGGCAACGATAATGATCCGCTTAAACCCTATTTAGATATTGAGGCTATACTGGATGTAGCCAAGAAAACCTCGGCAGATGCCATCCACCCAGGCTATGGATTTCTCTCTGAGAATGCACATTTCGCTCGACGTTGTGCAGATGAAGGAATCATCTTTATTGGTCCGAGACCTGAGGTTATGGAGGCCTTAGGCGATAAGGTGAAAGGCAAAATGGCGGCCAAGCGTTGTGGGGCACCCATAATAGAAAGTAGTGAAGGCGAGCTCGAAACAGTAGAACTTGCGCTGGCAGAAGCGGAGAGAATAGGCTTTCCACTTATGCTAAAGGCTTCGGCAGGCGGCGGTGGACGAGGAATGCGGGTTTTACGAAGTTTAGGCGAGGTCTCTAAAGCCTTTCATGAGGCCAAAAGAGAGGCAGGAAATGCCTTTGGAGATGATACAGTCTTCCTAGAGAAATTCATAGAAAACCCCAAGCATATTGAGGTTCAGATAATGGCAGACAATCATGGCAATCTGGTACATCTCTTTGAACGCGATTGTTCTGTTCAAAGAAGATATCAGAAAGTGGTTGAAATGGCTCCGGCCTGGAATATTTCAGCCAAGCTAAGGCAAGACCTTTGCAACTATGCCGTAAAAATTGCCCATTCGGTACATTACAACAATGTTGGCACAATTGAATTTTTGGTAGATGCCGAGGAAAACGCCTATTTCATAGAGGTAAATCCAAGGGTTCAAGTTGAACATACCGTTACTGAAATGGTAACGGGAATTGACATTGTGAAGTCGCAAATTTTCATTGCCGGCGGGTACCGTCTCAGTGATGAGCAAATAAAGATATACTCCCAAGAATCCATAACATTAGAAGGATTTGCTATCCAATGCAGGATAACAACGGAAGATCCTAAGAACGACTTCAAACCAGATTATGGCACCATAATGACTTTCCGCACTGGCGCTGGCTTCGGAATTCGGTTAGATGAAGGTTCTGTGTATCAAGGGATGCGCATTAGTCCTTTCTTTGATTCTCTACTTGTAAAAGTAAGTGCTCAAGGTCGCACCCTCGATGGAGCCATTCGAAAGATGAGTCGCGCTCTGAATGAGTTCAGAGTTAGAGGTGTAAAGGTGAATATCCCATTTCTGATAAACATTATTAATCACCCCGTATTCCGAGATGGAAAGGCAACGGTAAACTTTATCACCGCTTTTCCAGAGTTAATGCGCTTCAAGCCGCAGCACGATAGGGCTACTAAATTGGTGCGTTTCCTTGGCGAAGTTTCAGTAAATGGAAATGCCGATGTGAAATTCATAGACAAGAAGAAAATCCTTCACCTTCCTCAAATTCCTTCCTTCAAACTAAATGAGCCATTCCCAGAAAGCTATAGAAATCAATTGCTGGAAATGGGTGCAGATACATTTTCTCAAAGTCTGAAAGGCAGAAAAGAAGTTTTATTTACAGATACAACTATGCGCGATGCGCATCAAAGTTTACTGGCCACAAGAATGCGCAGTTATGATATGATTGCCATTGCTGAAAGTTACGCCCGACATCATCCTGAAATTTTTAGTTGGGAAATGTGGGGAGGAGCCACCTTTGATGTTTGCCTGCGATTTTTAACGGAAAACCCGTGGAGAAGACTTAGAGAATTGAGGCAAGTCGCACCCAACACCCTCTTCCAAATGCTTATTAGAGGCTCTAACGCTGTAGGCTATACCGCTTATCCGAACAACTTAATTGAGCGATTCATAGAAGAAAGCAACAAAGAAGGAATAGATGTCTTCCGCATCTTTGATTCGCTCAATTGGCTAGATTCTATGCAGGTAAGTATTAAAGCCGTGCGTGAGAGAACCCAAGGTATTGCGGAAGTATGTGTTTGTTATACAGGTGATATTCACGATGTAAATCGAAAGAAATACAATCTGCAATACTATGTAGAGAAAGCCAAGCGTATTGAAGACATGGGCGCCCACATTCTGGGGATCAAAGACATGGCTGGATTGCTAAAGCCGCTGGCTGCAAGGGAATTAATCCCTGCCTTGAAAGAAGCGGTTCAATTGCCAATACACTTGCATACACACGATACTTCTTCACTGCAGGCTGCCACCTATCTCACTGCTATTGAGGGAGGTGTAGATGTAATTGACGTTGCCCTCGCAGGTATGAGCGGACTGACTAGCCAGCCCAACTACAATTCTGTCGTTGAGATGTTGAAAGGACATCAAAGAGGACCTGCTACGGAGATCTCTAGCTTGAACTCATTCAGCAATTATTGGGAAACCATTCGCGAGTATTATTATCCATTTGAGTCGGGATTAAAGGCTGGTACTGCAGAGGTTTTCTCTCATGAAATACCGGGCGGACAGTATTCTAACCTCCGTCCTCAGGCAGAAGGATTGGGACTAGGTCATCGATTTGAAGAGATAAAGCACACTTATGCAGAGGTGAATAAGATGTTCGGAGATATCGTAAAAGTTACGCCAAGCTCCAAGGTAGTAGGAGACATGGCCTTGTTTATGATGACCAGTGGAATGACCGTTTCTGATGTGATGACTAAAGGCCATCAGATAAGCTTTCCAGAATCCGTTCAGTCTTTCTTTCGAGGCGATTTAGGTCAGCCCGATGGAGGATTTCCAACGGAATTGCAAAAGATTATTCTTAAAGACAAATTGCCCTATACTGATCACCCCAATGCACATTTAAAACCCATCGATTTTGAGGTGGAATTTGAAGCCTTTGTAGAACGGTTTCAAACCGGTTTTACGAGAGCTTTAGAGATTACCGATTTTCTGAGTTGGAAGCTGTATCCCAAAGTATTTGAAGATACCATAGAACGTTTTAAGTTGTACGGTGATGTCTCTAAGGTTCCCACCAAAACTTTCTTCTACGGGCTTTCGGAAAACGAAGAAACCATAGTAGAGGTAGCCCCTGGCAAGAGAATACTCGTGAAATTATTGAGCAAGGGCCCCGCAGATAGCGACGGGGTAAGGACGGTCTTTTTTATGGTCAATGGCCAAACCCGAAACGTACAAGTAACGGATAGATCATTGGGAATTGTTAAGAAAACCAATCCCAAGGCTTTACTAGAAAATCCAGAACAGTTGGGAGCGCCTTTGCAAGGAATGCTAGCTAAAATTTTGGTAGAAGAAGGACAAACCGTTAAGGCAAATCAGCCTCTTTTTGTCATTGAAGCTATGAAGATGGAAACTACCGTTACATGTCACCACTCAGGGAAAATTGCCCGAATTGAATTGAAGGAAGGAAGTCGAGTTGAAGCAGAAGATTTGGTAATTACCATGCAAGTAGATGATACTCAGAAACGTTAAAAAAGGGCTAGAACTCCAAAAAATGAATGATTTAGCTCAAAGATTGGAAGATTATTAATAGTTTAGCAATGTGTAAATAATACACTTTCCCCCATTATGAAGAAAATTATCTCCACTCTCCTGCTGTTAACCGTTTGTATTTCAGCCTTCTCTCAACAAATTGTTACCACCATTCCAACCTTTATTGATCCGAACGATAGCGCCATAGTTATTGTAGATTTAAATCAGATGGATTCGTCTATTGCCCACGTCGCAAATTTAAAAACAGATGCAAAAGCGGGTTTAGACATGTATATATGGACATGGAATCCGAAGGAACACCCCGCTGGGCATCCTTATGTAAATGGCTTAGGAAGCCAAGCTTGGAAAAATTCCAATCCAGCTTTAAAAATGAAGGCTTTAGGGAATATGAAGTATCAATATACTTTCAAACCCACCTTGTTGGCTTGGTATAGTACTGATACAACAAACGCCTACTCCAGAGGATTATCATTTCTTGTAAAACCCTTAGATGGAGGCGGATATGGTGATCCTGATCGCAAGTCTGACGATATAAACGTGCCAATATTGCGTCCGGGATTGAACGTATCTATTGTGTCTCATCCTGCCCCTTTTTACTTTGCATCCAACAGTTCTCAGATACAGATTAACGGCGAATGTACTATCAATGCCAATCTAAGCATAGAGGTGAACGGAACTCAGGTTATTCAGCAGAACAATACCAAATTGTTGAGTTATACCTTAGACATGAACGGTTACTCACCGGGCACAGTTGAAGTTATTCTAAATGCATCGCAAGGTGGCAACACCGCAGCAGATACGCTGACTTTCCTAATACGCGGAAATACTCCAGTTCAAGCTCTTCCAGCTGGTTCTAAAGAAGGTATTTCGTATCCAACCAATAGCTCTGTGTTGTTGCAATTAAGGGCTCCGAACAAAGATTTCATCTACGTCATTGGCGACTTCAATAACTGGACTCCCAATCCGGCCTATGAAATGAAGAAAACACCAGACAACAACTATTTCTGGATAGAAATTACAGGATTAACACCGGGCGAACAATATCGTTTTCAGTATTCTATAGACAGTGTGGATCTTAGAGTGGCCGATCCGTACAGCGAATTAATTTTAGATAAGTGGGAAGATCAATGGATCAACAACGCTACCTATCCAAACCTATTAGCCTATCCGCAGGCAAAGACCTCAGACGCTGTAAGTGTGATCCAACCCGGACGTACACCCTACGCTTGGGACAATTCTATTTCCTTTCAAAAACCGGCCAAAGAAGAATTGGTGTGTTATGAATTGTTGATTAGAGATTGGGATGCGA
Organism: uncultured Cryomorphaceae bacterium; assembly: GCA_937900215.1. GTDB lineage: Bacteria > Bacteroidota > Bacteroidia > Flavobacteriales > Schleiferiaceae > RFXV01. The sequence continues at coordinate 6,466 of CALCFH010000385.1, read as the reverse complement.
GACATAGTTTTCAATCGGTGATTGATCGACTAGACTACCTTGATAAATTAGGTGTAAATGCTATAAAGCTTATGCCCGTTATGGAATTTGAAGGCAACAATAGCTGGGGCTACAACCCAATGTTTATGTTTGCTGTTGACAAGTATTACGGAACGCGTGAAAAGCTAAAGGAACTGGTTGACGAATGCCACAGAAGAGGCATGGCCGTTATTTTGGATATTGTTTTAAATCACCAATTCGGACAAAGTCCGTTGGTTCGCATGTACAATGTGGGCGGTTATGGAGAACCCACTCCAGACAATCCTTGGTTTAACGTTACGCCCAAACACGATTTTAACGTGGGCTATGATATGAACCACGAGAGCTCCTCTACTCGGTATTTCTCTAAACGCGTTTTTCGTTATTGGGTGGAAGAATTTAAAGTAGATGGATTCAGACTTGATTTATCGAAAGGATTTACCCAAAACAACACACTGGGCAATGTAGGCGCATGGGGGCAATACGATCAGAGCAGAGTAGATATTCTTCAAGACTACGGAAATGAGGTTTGGTCGATAGATCCGAATACCTATATGATACTTGAACATTTTGCAGACAATAGCGAAGAAATTGAATTGTCGAATAGAGGCTTCATGCTTTGGGGCAATCTAAATCACGATTACAATGAGGCAATGATGGGCTATGGAAGCAATCTAAATGGTGCTATGGCATCGGTTAGAGGCTGGAATAATAACTATTTAGTGAGTTATGCAGAAAGTCATGACGAAGAAAGAGTAATGTACAAGACACTCCAATTTGGAAGAGTTCAAGGCAACTACAACATCAAACAATTGTCTACTGCACTGGATAGAGCCGAAATGATTCCCGTTTTTCTTTTCTCTATTCCCGGTCCGAAAATGATGTGGGCACATGGAGAGTTGGGCTACGATGTTTCTATTGATGACCCATGTAGAATATGTGAAAAAGCTATACTCTGGAATTATTTGAATGAGCCCGATCGTCGTGCTGTATACCGTTCTTACCAAATGATGATTAAGTTAAAAACCGAGCATCCCGCTATATTTAGCAATGAGCCCACGGTAAGAGGACTGAACTCTTTTCTAAAATTTCTGAAATATGAAAACAACGGAGATCATTTATTAGTCTATGGAAATTTCGATGCCAATCCAACCAATGTCCAACCTTTCTTTCCTCTTACGGGTTGGTGGTATGATATAGCCACAGGAGATAGCCTAAATGTTACAGACGTGAATATGTCAATTTCTTATGCCCCTGGGGAATACCATGTGTATAGCAACAGAAAATGGTTTAGCGCTGTAGATATTCCAATTGGTGTAGAAGAGAATCTTATTACCAATAAGGTAGAAGGAATCCGTGTTGGTCCCAATCCTTTTGATGATCATCTGAATTTCTATATGCCAGATGGATGGAATATTAAGGAGGCTAAATTGACTTTATTAAACTCCTTAGGTCAAGTTGTTTATCAGGGCACCCATAGTGTTACTAATGCACAATTTAGCTGGAATGCAGATCAACTAGCTGTTTCTCAAATGTATATCTACAGAGTGAGAGCTGGAAATAATATCTATACCGGAAGATTGTTGCGCAAAAACTGATAAGTGTCAGTTTTACACCTTTCTAAAGTATTTTTACATTTGTTTAACAGAATAAACCAATCTATATGAAGCATAGCTACGCCAAGCGATTCCTCCTAGCTGCGCTCCTGATTCCTGCCTTGCAGTATGCGCAAGTGATAACAGGAACAGTAGTAGACGAAACACAGCAACCCCTTCCGGGTGCGGCTGTTTACGTCGTAGAGCAACAAACAGGAACCAATTCAGACATGGATGGTAAGTTTATCATTCCGGTAAAGCCGGGTGAACTTACTGTTGAAGTATCCTTTATTGGATATGCAAAATTGAGCCGAAAAGTAACGGTGGCTGTGGGTCAGACCCTTAATTTAGGCAGTTTATCCCTCAAACCTGAAATCAGCAAATTAGATGAGATTGTTGTGGTGGGTTATGGGGTGCAAAGAAAAAGAGAAGTAACGGGATCTATGGTAAAACTAGATTCCAAGAAAATCAATGACATGCCCACTCCAACCTTCGAAGCTGCTTTACAAGGTAAAGCGGCAGGGGTACAAATTGTAACCGGATCTGGGGTTGCGGGTTCTGGAGCTGTGGTTCGTATTCGTGGAGTAGCATCTATTTCTGCCAGTGCTGATCCGCTGTATGTAGTAGACGGAATTCCCATTACGCAAGACAACTTCCTCCAAGGTAATTCAGGCGGATTTAACAACAATCCACTCGCTACCATCAATCCAAATGATATTGAATCTATAGAAATTCTCAAAGATGCCGCAGCTACATCCATCTACGGATCACGCGGTGCCAATGGCGTTATTCTTATCACCACTAAACGAGGTAAAGGCAAAGAGTTGAAATTCAATTTTAGCACTCGTTTGGGAACGGCTAGCCCCACCCAAAGACCTCAAATGCTCAATAGCCAAGAGTGGCTACAGATGTACAAAGAGGCATGGGCCAATGACGGAAAAGTGGGTACTCCTACCCTTCCGGCCGGACTAACATGGGAGCAGGCAGAAGCAACCAATACAGACTGGGTGGATCAAACTATTGCCACGGGCTTCAAACAGCGGTATGATTTATCCGCGCAAATGGCCAAAGACAAGTACAATTTTTATGTGGGCGGATCCTACGATCTCAATGAAAGTTATTTGATAGGAAACAGCTACGAGCGCTTATCTGGAAGAATTAACGGTGACTATCGCTTCAGCAAGCAGTTCGAAGTGGGTTTGTCTACCTCCCTTGTCCGCGGAACCAACAACCGAATTGACAATGCATGGTCAGGAGGATTGGGTGCTGCCATGAGTACAGCTCTTCCCATCTTTCCTGTAATAGACACTGCAACGGGAGATTATTGGAACGGTGCGGGTTCAGGAAATAATCCAGTTGGCGTTCGAGACAATAAAATTTGGAGAAACAGAGAATTGCGCTCCATCTCCAATATGAAATTAACGTATAAGCCCTTTAAAAACTTTGCGCTGAATGCCAGTGGTTCATTAGATCACATGACTCTAAGAGAAGATCAATACAATTCTGAATGGATTATTGGGCAACCCAACCAAGCCAATGCATTCAGAAATCAGCAAAAGATTATCAATTACAATCTTTTCTTAACAGCCAGCTATATTCAAACCATTAAAGAGGTTCATAATCTAACTTATTTAATAGGTGCTGAATCTCAAAATTCCAATACCTACAATGAGTTTCATACCGATGATAACGGAAATGCTTTGGGCAATGGACTAACCGATTCTTCTGTTACTGCTCCTTATTTTGATTCGGATTTAGAAGATCGCTTCCCCATTAATACCAGCATTATTGATCCACAAAGTACCTATCGCTTTGTGAGTTGGTTCGGTAGAGTCAACTACTCATACAAAGACAAATACCTCGCTCAAGCTACCTTAAGAGCAGACGGCTCTTCTCGTTTCGGGAGAAATAAAAGGTATGGCTTCTTCCCTTCTCTTTCGGTTGGATGGATTGTTTCTGAAGAGTCGTTCTTCACATCCAAAAAAATAAATTACTTAAAGGTTAAATCCAGTTTAGGTTATACCGGAAATGCTCAAATACCCGGTTTCCAGTATCAAGGCGGATACAATGTGGGAGGTGCCTCCTATGGTGGAAGTGCCATTCGTTTTCCTGTTCGTTTAGAAAACCCAAATATTCAGTGGGAAAACTCACGGGTATTTGATATGAGTGTTGAAGCCGCTTTCCTAAATGACCGCATCACTACTGAAATAGCATACTACAATAAATACAGCTCTCAAGTATTTCTGGGCATTTCTACTCCAAGAAACTTTGGTTTTGGAACCTATTGGGATAACGTAGGTGAGATTTTAAATCGCGGTGTAGAGCTTACCGTAAAATCTCGTAACCTAGTTGGAGATCTCACTTGGACTACCGAATTTAATATCGCCAACAATTACAATGAGTTGGTTAGTATTGGTGGATACAGCGAAGATGCCGTTTCTGGTGGAACCAATGATACCCGCACTGTTGTGGGCAAACCGGTTGGAACCAACTTCCTTGTTCGCTTTTCACATGTAGATAGAGAAAATGGACGTCCGGTTTATCTAGATAAAGATGGAAATCAGACCTACGAATGGAATCCAGATGATCGCGTAGCTGTAGGTAATGTACTTCCTGATGCGGTTGGTGGAATCAACAACACCTTTACCTATAAAGGATTTGACTTTAGTTTCTTATTTGCCTTCGTGATAGGAGGTGATATCTATGACAGTTCTAGCAAGCGTCAGTTGGGTCCCATGAGTATAGACAACGGGCTATGGAATCTAACTCCGCAGATTTACGACCGCTGGCAACAACCGGGCGACGATGCCAGATATCCTCGTTTAACTACTGAAACCGCTAATCTCGGATCCACTACACCTTGGATTAACACCAATCTTTGGTTACACGATGGTTCGTATTTGAGATTGAGGAATCTAAGCTTTGGCTATACCCTTCCAGCCGAAAAAGTGAAGAAATGGAAAATGGACTATATGCGTGTTTACGTAGTAGGCACCAATCTACTTACATTCACTAGATTCCCTGGTTTAGACCCTGAAATCGCTCGTGATTTTGAGAATAATGCAGATAGAAACATGAGCGTTAACATCACCTATCTCACCCCTCCACAAGAGCGGACATATAGCATCGGTGTAGACATAACATTTTAATAGAGCAAAGCATGAAAAAGATTAAATTTTTATTGATCCCTGCGCTTTTGCTTTCAGCAATGGCTTGTCAGGACTACCTTGAACTAGAGCAAACTGGAGATACTATTTCTGAAGAAAATGCTCTTCAAACGCAACAAGACTACGAAGAACTCCTTTGGAGCTGCTACGATGTAATTGCCAACACATACGATGGAAGAATGCAAATTCTTTTTGATCTATTGAGCGATGACTTGGCCGCGCCAAATTCAAATGCAGATTATACAGAGGTATACAACCGAAATATGCTGTTCTTCAATAGCACTTTAGGCGGAGTATACGGACAGCCTTATTTTGCCATATTCAGAGCAAATTCGCTCATTGAAGCTTTGGATAATATTCCGTTTACAGATCCAGCACGGAAAGTTTCAATGGAAGCTGAAGCGAAGTTCATTCGGGCCTTAGGTCATTTTGATCTGGTGCGAGGTTGGGGGCAGCCTTATGGTTTTACATCCAATAATAGCCACCCTGGCATTATCTACAAAACTTCAACCGCTACGGATATTCTTGCTAGAAATACAGTTGGAGATGTATATGATTTAGTGATTTCAGATCTAGAATTCGCAGAAGTCAATCTTCCGAGTGCCAATGGCGATGCTGCCACATTATGGGCGGCAAAAGCATTATTGGCTAAAGTCTACTTTCAAAAAGGAGATTATGCATTAGCGGCACAATACGCCTCTGACGTAATTGACAACGGCCCTTATTCTTTTGATTTGAATAGTCTAGACCGTTTTACTGCTATGCCCTCGACAGAAGCCATATTTTACACTCTTTCTATAGATCTTGACAGAAGAAGCGGTCCGTTCACTGGCAACTATCGTTCAGATGGAACAAGCGTGCCCACATTGAGAGCTTCTACGAGCATGTATCAGACGTACGGTACGGATACAACGGATTTACGCTCCAATTGGTTTATTGTAAAAGACGCGGGACAACCCAATGAGTATTTTGGAATTTCTAAATTCAATAAAGACTATTTCAGCGTTCCGGTTTTACATATTACAGACCTAAAACTTATGCGTGCAGAAGCATTCGGAGAGTTGGGAACAAACTTGTCGGTGGCTATTCAAGACATCAATGACATAAGAGAAAGAGCTTATTCAGGTTCGTCTATGAATCTTCCAAGCGGCAGTTCTGGCGCTGAAATTATTGATGCTGCACGTTGGGAAAGAAGAATTGAAATGCTAGGCGAAGGCGATCGCGTTCAACAATTAAAGCGCTTGGGCGCCGTTGAAAATTTGCCTATCACCATTCGCTCTGCTCCATGGGATTGTCCAGGTATGATTCTTCAATTCCCCGTAACGGAAAGAACCGATGCTTTTGTACTAAACCAAACTGGCGGCTGTAACTAAAATATCCCCCCTTATGAAAAACACCCTTAAAATTTTGTTCGCGCTAACACTACTCATCAGCGCCTGCAGACCCGATCCTTTTAAAGAAATCGGACCAGACTACCCTCTTGGAGACGGCATCACTGGAACTTGGAGCATTAAAAAAATGGTTCAAGTAGATGAGACTGCTGCCATTCCAGAAAAGATTGACGTTTCTGATTTCTACTCAACAGATCCTTTAGTTATTTCGTTCAATCACAACGATTTATCCTATGTAGTCAATTCTCCGGGTGCAGGAGTAGATCTATTTGGCGGTTCAGGTTCCTACGCCTAC
>CALCFH010000384.1 GCA_937900215.1 uncultured Cryomorphaceae bacterium | reverse complement strand
CAATTTCTACTCCAATAATCTTGGCATAATCTTGATTGATATACATATTCTTGGTAACAGGCCTTCCTGTTTGGTCCTTCACAATTACCCTTCTAGACACAATGTAATCAAATCTATTGTTGTTATAGGCAGAAAAGGTTAATCCGAAATCTCGTGTAATGAGCGACTTAACGCCAATTTCATAGGATACATTGACTTCTGGATTTAGATCTGGATTTCCGAGACTTGATAGAAAGCTACGGTCTTGATAAACAGGGTCTAAGCCAGCATATACAAACCTTGGATGCGCAATGCGCATACTGTGTCCGTAGTTGAAATACAATACATTGTTTTCAGTAACGGGGAAGCTTACATTGATTTTTGGAAGCAATCGTACTTTCCATCTAAGTCCCATCAAGCCAACTGTATTATTCTCGTAATCGGTTCTAATCTGGTCTATAACAGGGGCATTGGGATCTGCAACAGCATCGTCAGCAAATTTGCCTGGAGCCCAATAATTTAATCGCATTCCTAAGGTAGCAATAATGCCTTTGTAGGTGATGCGATCTTGGAAGAAAATGCCGCCTTCATGAGGACGAACCTTCCAGATATCATTTGAACTTCCGATGCTAATGGAAGGAGTAGAAACGCTATCATTTATAGCAATAGGAGCTCCAACCCAAGGACGGGTAACATCTACCCATTGATACTCTAAGAATTGGTGTTCGAAACCGAAACTTATCTCATTGGTTTTGTTTGGAAACCAGTTTGCCTTTGCTTTGACGGTATATTCTTGGGCATAATGGTCGTGCCATAAAGTGGAAATACCGTCGTTGTTATACAGACCATTTCCCGGTAGAACATAGTAAATACCGCTTGGATCTCCCGGATTAAAAACTCCAACAGGTGCGGTAATTATATTTTGGGGATCAAAAATTCTATCTACCGTGTCATATCTAAAAGGCCTTCCGTTTGCATCGGCTCTCAAGTTTGTAAAAAGTCTACCTACCGAGAACGTCAAACCCCATCTATCATTAATGAGATGCCTAAGATTTAAGGCAGTCAGATTTGAATGATGGGTATAGGTTGTAGCATTGTCTAGATCGTTGGAGAACACATACTGAAATCCCGGTTGTAGAATAGCATCAAAACCAACGATTTGTAGGGTTCTAGTATTTTGATTTATGCTCAATCCGTGCTGATTGGTGAGGGTCAGCTTGGTTCCTTTTTTAATTTCCCAAGCAAGTTTAACGGTGTTCGAAAAAGAATTGGTATATCTCGGCGCCCAAATTTCAGCGGAATTGGGAAGCAAAGAAGTACTGAGTTGATTGGCTGTTGCTCCAAAATACTCGTCGGTCACGTTGGCGCTAAAATTGGTAAAAAGGCTAAGGCTCTTTTTCTTGTTCAAGGGCAGGGCAATGGTTAACTCGGCAATATCTGTGTTGAACGAACTAGCTAAACCAGAGCCAAAAAGATGATCGGTTTGCCAAGTACCGTATACTTCTAACTTATCTCCCCCTTCTCTAATTTGGGTATTGATGACGCCAGAGGAACCCCCACCATACTCGGCGCCCACTCCGCCAGTGATAATATCTAGATTTTGAACTGAGCTTGAGGATACCTGAACTCCAAAGCCAGTGCCAGCCAAGGGGTCTTGGGCAGAAATACCATCCACAATATATTCAGTTTCATACACACGCGCACCTCTTATTTGCAGTCCATCGGTAGTTCTTACAACACCTGCTTGCATAGAAACCACTTCTTGTACATCGCGCGAATTCATGCCTGCAATTTGCTCTCTTCCAATTGAAACTTGAGTAGAAGCGAGTTCTAGGTTTACTTGGCTTTGTCTTCCAACCACAGTAATTTCTTGCAATGCCTCCGCTGCGGGAGTCATGCCGATATCGAGCTTTTGTGTTTTGCCAGCTTCTATGCGTATTCCGTTGAATTGCATTGTACCATATCCAATAAGTTGGACTTTAATATTGTAATCGCCAGGCTTTAAGCCAGTGACAATATACCTTCCATCTAAATCACTGGCAGCCCCTTTATATGTGCCAACTACAGTGATTCCTGCGCCAATTAAGAGCTCTCCCGTTTTAGAGTCGGAAACAGTTCCTGCTAAAATTCCTGTAGTTTCTTGAGCGGAAAGCTTTGCGAATGCTGCAAGAGATAAAAGCAATAAAATCAAGTTTTTACCAGTCAAAGTCATCGTTAAATACTTGATCAATTAAATCGGTTAAGGCCTGAGGAGTTCGTATGTATTTATGCAATTCAACACTAAAGAAGACTTGATTCACATTTCCATTTCTAAATCTTCTTGATGCAATCAAGTTATCGCCAGACCAATTGCTCAATTTAGTGAGTCGGCCTCTGTAGAAATCTTCCGAATCGGCTGATTTTATTATAGGGTCTACTCCAATATCTATAGCGTTTGGGAATAAGTTCGGGTAGATACTGCCTTGTGTAGAATACAATCCACTATCTGAAACAATACGCGCCTGACCAGCAGACAAAACCAATCCGTCTATAGGAAAAGCGCCAATAAGTGGAGTGATATCTGCTGAAGGAGTAAAGGAAGTGGTTGTGAACGATTTCCCCCCCTTGTCTGTGAATTGTTGCAAGGCAGATGCGGCAAAGGCCAAAAGGCTCAACTCTTCTCCCGTTACTTCATTGGGAGGAAGGGTAGTTGGATCAGTATAAATGAAGAGCTTATCGTAGAGTTGTATCAACAAATAGAAGCTTGGTTGCCAAAATTTGGGCGCGTTGGCGGATGTATTTACGTAATAGTCTTCTAGGTCAAAGAGAATTCCGGATTGGTTAAAAGCATTTACATATACATCGCGAACGGAGGTCGGTTGAGAACCAATTAACAGTACATCGTTTTTCTTTTGACGAAGAAAGAAAGTGTTGGATGTATCTACTTTACTTTCCGCTCCGCCTAAATCTTCCACCTTAAGGTAAAGGGTATTGTCTCCCTCTGCTTCTAGACCAGATATGGTCAAAG
>CALCFH010000383.1 GCA_937900215.1 uncultured Cryomorphaceae bacterium | reverse complement strand
CGCGGTGCCGTTGAAGTTGAAAAAGAAAGAATTTCAGATTTTTCCTTCCCAAAAACAGAAGTATTAGACTCTGCTTCTGGCAGGATGGAGCGTAGCTGGAATCTACACCGTGCAACGAGCTTGGGAAATCTGGAGAAACAAAAGGTTCGCATTACTTTTGAAGATTCGGAAGGAATGAAGGAAGTTCATACTACTATATGGGCTGTAACTCAAGCTGAAATTCTATTAAAAGCGGGTCGTTCTATTCCGTTACACCGAATTCACGACGTGCGTATTCTTTAATTAGGTTTTATCTTAACTATTTGCTGACCTTTGAATCATTCAGTCTGATTCTATGTCTAAGGAAAACATATATATAAAGAATCGCAAAGCGCGATTTGAATTTGAGCTTATTGAGACTTTTGTTGCTGGAATTCAACTTCTTGGTACAGAAATAAAAAGCCTAAGAGAAGGAAAAGCAAACATTGCCGAAAGCTATTGTGTTTTCCAAAATCACGAGGTCTTTGTGCGAAATATGACTATTCAAGAATACTCTTTTGGCAATAGCAATAATCACGAACCCAAAAGAGATCGTAAATTATTGCTTACCAAATCTGAACTAAAGAAATTAGAGGGGAAAGTCAAAGACACGGGAGTTACTCTTGTGCCCTTGGCTTTTTTCATCAATGACAAGGGTATTGCCAAACTCGAATTTGCCCTTGCCAAGGGTAAAAAGTTATATGATAAAAGAGAAAGCATTAAGCAAAGAGATATTAAACGCGAGTTGGGAAGAATCAAAATATAGTCCTTCGCTTTCCATTTTAAAATTGCCTTTATGAAAATTCTTATGGTATGCCTTGGCAATATTTGTCGTTCTCCTCTTGCCGAGGGGATTTTAAGATCAAAACTCAACTCAAACGAACACTTTGTTGATTCTGCTGGAACTTCAAGTTTTCATACAGGCGAAAGACCGGATCCAAGAACACTTAGAATAGCCAAAAAAATGGGCGTAAACATGACCTCCATTGTTGCGCGTCAGTTTAAAAAGGAAGACTTTACGTTATTCGATCGAATTTATGCTATGGATAAGTCGAATCTTGACCACATTCTCAGTCTAACTCAATCGGAACAGGAAAAAGAAAAAGTATCCCTCCTACTAAGCTTAAATCATCCCGGTGAACAACCTGAAGTTCCTGACCCCTATTTTGGAGGCGATGAAGGATTTGAAATTGTTTTCAAACTTCTAGATGAGGCTTGTGAAACCATTGCACAAGGTTTAAAGTCATGAAAGAAGCTCCTTCATACGGAAAGCTATACCTCATTCCTTCGCTCTTAGCAGATACCGAACCGCTGGAAGTTTTGCCTTTGGCAGTCAAAAAGGTAATTGACATGGTTGACCACTTTATCGTTGAGAACGAAAAAACCGCTCGGCATTTCATTAAAAGAGTTCTTCCCTCTAAAGATCAACCCAGCCTTTCTATTGAACTCTTAAACAAGTTTACAGACACTTCTGAATTACAAAGACTTCTAGCTCCTTGCATGCAAGGAAAGCATATGGGTGTCTTGTCTGAAGCTGGATGTCCTGGCATAGCCGACCCTGGCTCAGATCTCATCGCTCTCGCCCATTCCATTGGAATCCGTGTTGTACCCCTGGTGGGGCCGTCTAGTATTCTTTTGGCCATGATGGCCAGTGGTATGAACGGACAGAATTTTGCTTTTGTTGGATACTTACCTATCGATAGGCAAGAGAAAAAACAAAAGATAAAGCATCTAGAAAAAATCTCAAGGGCAACGGGTCAATCTCAAATTTTTATAGAGACTCCTTACCGAAATGACAAACTAGTGGAAGACCTTCTTGCTAATCTCTCCTCACAGACCCGGCTTTGTATTGCCACAAACATTACGGCTAGCAATGAAAGCATAAAGACCTACACCGTTGATGTCTGGAAGAAAAGAAAAGCCGAGATTGGAAAAATACCAAGCCTCTTTATAATTGATGCAAGCTTAAAGCCGGCTATCGGTTGAGAGTGGCTCTAC
>CALCFH010000382.1 GCA_937900215.1 uncultured Cryomorphaceae bacterium | reverse complement strand
TGAAAGCCCGTTTCATCTAGTGCTGGATTCTCAGGTAAAAAGGCACCCATAAATTTCGGGGCGGACCAGGTTGAATGGGCATTCACTACTGTGGTCTTTCCCAAGGGAACCACCATAAAGCGCTGACTGCCGTTTAAACTAATTTCTGTACTAAAGGAAATGTCTTCTCCATTAAAGTGCTGCATACGCGCACTCACTCCATTAGAGAAATCTTTAAGTGCACGGATGCCCGGCTTGGTTTCTAGCTTTTTATTGTTGAGGCTCAGAATGATGTTTTCTTTAATTCCTCTTTGATCACTTATTCCAATGGAGATTTCGGCCTCATTCCAAAGCAGAGTAGCCTCTTTCGGAAGGCGATCGCTCAATTCATCGAAGTTAAAATGCCCGCTTAGGCGTGAGTTTGCGCTGTAGAGAATGGCTTCGTAAATGCCTCTTCTTTTTATAATAGGTTCTATGTCTGAATCTATAGTAAGGCTTTCGGGTAAGATGTGCATACTTCCTCTGTAGGTCACATCTTTTCCATCTGAGCCTTTAGAGATGTATTGATAGGGGAGGCTGACTATAGGCCCTGTGATGATTTGCTCATGCCCCCATTTATCACCTATCTCAAACTGTACTCCCTCTTTTAAAGAAGAGCGCTCGCGGATGATGTCGCCAATGAAGAAAGTGGGAATGAGTAGGAGGAGGGAAAGGGCTCCAAGCATGAGGAGCTTCAAAGTAGTGGCGTGCTTTTTCGGTTGAGGATTTTCTTGTCCTTGCATCAATAAATTGTTTTGTTCATCCCACTAACTTTCGAGAAGCTTCAAATCATACAGCTTAACAATACTTTGTGATATCTTGTGGACTTTTGAAAAAAGGGCTTAGTTTTAGCGCCAATTAAGCATTTTGAAAAAGAGGAGAGTATTTTAGCCATTCGACACGTATTGACTTATTGAAATGAAAAAGACCATTGTTGTGCCTGTAGATTTTTCAGAAGTAACTGAAAATGCCATACAGCATGCACTTAATTTTTGCCAGCAGATTGAAGAATCGGAAATAGTATTGCTGCATATTGTTTCTAGTCAGAGCGCCATAGAGGGTGCTGAGTCTAAGTTGCAGATGCTACAGAATAAGTATGCCAGCAAGGGTAATATACGGTATAGTGCCATGGTAGGTGAGTTGGTAGATATGGGCAAATTCGCTCAGGATATGGGCGGATCGCTGATCTTTATGGGAACGCATGGTTTAAAAGGATTTCAATACTTAGTAGGTAGCAGGGCCATTAAGGTGGTGTCTGAAACCAGTATTCCTTTTATTATTGTACAAGGAGGAGTAGAGCTCGGCGAAGTGATAGATGAAATTGTAGTTCCACTTGATTTTTCTTCTGAAGAAAAGGTGATCTTAAGTGCAACCGCTTCCTTGGCAAAAGTTCTCAATGCCCGAATACATATCATAGGAGCCCACTATTCAGACGAACTCCTCAAGAAAAGAGTGGATTTAAACCTTTCCTTTGCCAAGCGATATTTGAAAGAAAAAGGGGTTGACTTTGTAGTGGTTCGCGCATCGGACCAAAAGGAGTATCAAGAAGAAATTCTAGACTACTCTAGAATGGTAGATGCAAAGCTTATAGCTATTATCAACCATCACGAAGACGGAGTTTCGAATTTATTGGGAAAGAATTTCGACCAGAACATCATCACCAATAAAAATAAAATTCCGGTTCTTATGTTTACTGGAAAGAAGGTAAATGATAACCGAGACATCTTTATGATGTTTTCTAACTAATATTGTAGTAAGTCTCAACGCAATACAACTAAATGCTAACAGTTCGATTTAAAAACGCATTAGCCTGGTGGATACCAGAATTGGAGAATCAGCTTTCTACTGATTTCAAATACCACAATGTAGATCATACCTTATCGGTATTGGAATACTGCAGGCTCTTGGCGGAAGACGAGAAGCTAAATACAGAAGAGACTGAAATTTTGCTTTTTGCGGCTCTCTTTCATGACTATGGATTTATAAAGAGTCCCATAG
>CALCFH010000381.1 GCA_937900215.1 uncultured Cryomorphaceae bacterium | reverse complement strand
GGTTGTTGTCTTTTTTAAGTTCGCGCAATCGCGCCACCCATTTTGCGGGCTCCCAATATTGCACTTGACTGTCATACAGTCCGGTGGTTATAAGCATTGCAGGATAAAACTGTGCTTTCACATTATCGTACGGACTGTACTTTAGCATATAGTCGTAGTATTCTTTTTCATTCGGATTTCCCCATTCATCGTATTCCATGGTTGTAAGCGGAATACTTTCGTCGAGCATAGTGGTTACGACATCAACGAATGGCACTGCGGCAATGACTCCTTTAAACAGTTCTGGTGCTTGGTTTACCACAGCACCTATGAGAAGTCCTCCGGCACTTCCGCCTTCTGCAAAGCATCTGTCTCTAGAGGTGTATTTCTCATTTTGCAAATGTTTAGCAGCCGCAATAAAATCAGAAAAGGTATTTTGTTTTTGGAGCAATTTGCCATGCTCATACCATTGTCTTCCGAGATACTGACCTCCTCTAATATGGGCAATAGCAAATACAAATCCTCTGTCTAGCAGGCTAAGACGGGTAGAACTAAACTGTGCGTCTATCGTTGCTCCATAACTGCCGTAACCGTATAATAGTAAAGGGTTTGATCCATCCTTCCTAAAGCTCGACTTTCTGTAAACAAGAGAAATAGGAACTTTAACCCCATCATGAGATTCAGCCCAAACGCGTTCTGTAGCATATTCGTCTTTATTGTAACCGCCCACTACTTCTTGTTCTTTCAGTATCTTTTGCTCTTTTGAGTTCATACTGTATTCTATCACACTGCTGGGCTGAATCAGTGATGAAAAGCTAAATCGAAGAAGATCAGTCTCAAACTCTGGATTCATTCCTATGGATGCAGTATAACTCTCTTCATTGAATTGGATATAATGTTCTTTGCCCTCCCAAGGCATAATTCGAATACGCGTTAGTCCATTCGATCTTTCGTCAACCACTAAATACTTTGAGAAAACCTGAAAATCCTCAAGAAGAACATCTGATCGGTGTTGTATCACATCCACCCAATTATCAGAATGTGTAGCCGATTCTTTGCATCGCATTAGTTTAAAGTTTGTGGCCTCGTCTTTATTGGTTCGAATTAGCCATTCATCTTTAAAATGCGAAATCTGATATTCTAATCCACGTTTTCTGGGAGAAAACAGAACGGGTTCTGATAAAGGGGTATCCGCGGAAAAGCTTCGGTATTCATTGGCTACAGTGCTACCGCTGCCTATTACGATAAACTTCTTTGATTTAGTTTTGTATACAAAGGTTGAAAAGGTCTCATCTTTTTCATGATAAATTTCTACATCTTCTTCTGAAGAACTGCCCAGAACATGGCGGAATATTTTATAGGACCGAAGGGCCTCATCCTTCACGCAGTAGAATCCTGTTTTGTTGTCGTTCGCCCAAGTAAAAGAACCTGTGGTATTTGGAATAGATTCTTCTAAGATTTCGCCCGTATTCAAGTTTTTAAATCGGATGGTATAAATCCGTCGGCTCAATGTGTCTTCACTAAAAGCAATCATGCTCTTATCGGTTCGTACACTCAAACCTCCAACTTGATAATAGCTATGTCCCTTCGCTAGATCATTCACGTTTAGAATAATCTCTTCTGCAGCTTCCAAACTTCCTTCCTTACGGCAGAATATTGGATGCTCGTTTCCCTTCTCAAAACGCGAATAGTAGAAATATCCGTCTAATCGATAAGGTACAGATAGATCCTCTTCCTTTATTCTCCCTTTTAATTCTTGAAATAGGTTTTCCTGAAAGCCTTCAGTCTCTTTCATTACAAAAGTTCGGTACGCATTCTCTTCATTTAAGTAATCAATCACTTCAGGATTCTCACGATCGTTCATCCAGAAATATGGATCTTGACGTGTATCGCCATGTATTTCATGAACTTTGGGTTTCTTTAAAGCAACGGGGGCATGCATAAATGTTGGGGATTGATTGGAATTGTTTTCACAGCCAAAAATGGAGAAAAAGACTGCGAAGTAAAGTACAAGATTATGAGCTTTAACCATTTTGCTTTGATTAGATTTGACATTTAATGGAAATGCCAAATTTATGAGATACAAACAACCTATGATGGTGCCTGATGCACTTGTTGATAAAGTGGTAGTTGTTACTGGAGGTGGAACTGGATTGGGTAGGTCCATGACTGAATATTTCTTAAAGCTTGGAGCCAAAGCGGTGATAACCAGTAGAAAGAAAGAGGTTCTCGAAAAGACAGCAATTGAAATGCATGCGAGTACAGGAGGTGAAGTGCTACCCGTGGTATGCGATGTGCGCAATTACGATGAGGTTGAAAGTATGTTGGCCGCTGCGATTGAGCGTTTTGGAAGAGTAGATATACTCCTGAATAATGCCGCTGGTAATTTTATCTCACCAACTGAAAGGTTATCTCCCAATGCATTTGATGCCATTATTGATATTGTTTTAAAAGGAACAAAAAATTGTACCCTTGCTTTTGGTAAACATTGGATTGCCAATAAACAAGAGAATACCGTGGTTCTC
>CALCFH010000380.1 GCA_937900215.1 uncultured Cryomorphaceae bacterium | reverse complement strand
CACAGGAAAATCCTGTGCCTCTCTTTCATTAAAGTCTCTATGTGTTGACTTTCTACTATAGTCCGTCTAAAGCACCTAAAACATCACCCCAAGTCCAACCTGCGAATTCTGACGCATCGGCTCCAACCGTTGGAGTGGTAACAATAGTTGAGAAACTCAAATCTGAGAAGGCATCTCCAGCGGGAGACTTATCTGCAAAAATATCATCTGTAGTAAGGTTTCCAGAAGTAAGGTGCGATACATCGAACTGCCAAGCAGAACCGAACATCAAAGTACCCGCCTTATAGTTGTTTGATGAAACATCATCGTCTAACTCTAGATCTGAATTATCTGAGAAATTCTTGAAGAAAAGGTTGCTCAGGCTTCCTTCTGCGCCATCGCGGAAGTCGCCATATTCTCCTCCGTCTGTACCCTGATCGTTGTATCCAACAAAGGTACCATTGGTCATGGTGAATCCACCAGTTAAAGATCCTTCTGGTCCATCAATTTCAAGGGCATGGTCTTGTGCAGCACCGCCAATGCCGATAATATTATTGATAGTACCTGTATAGGCTTGGTCTACATCAAAGGCATCATCTCCTGTATTCCAAACCAATAGATCCGATACATTTACAGTTCCACCGAACCACTCTACTCCATCGTCTAGGTTACCCAAAACCTCGATATGGTCGATGCTCGTTCCAGAACCTACACCGCCAAGGGTAAGACCGTTGATTTCATTACCGTTGCCGATCAGTGTTCCTCCGTGACGGATTGAAACATAGCGTAGGATACCTGAGTTGTCTGTAGGATTGCTTCCTCCGTATAAACCATTGGTGTCTGTTGGTGGAATGCCTTCTATTTGTGCTTGAGTTCCGTTTTGGATGGATATGGGTGCTCTACCAAGAACAATTACACCGCCCCAAAGACCAGAGAAAGAACCATTCAAATTCGGACTAGCCACTTGACCAGAAACGATATTGTCTGCTACAGAAGTGAAAATAATAGGAGAAGTAGAGGTTCCTTGAGCGTTGATTTTTCCGCCGCGTGCAATGATTAATACAGAAGCATTGGCATCCTGTCCTGCCTCACCCTTCACTACTGTTCCTGCTTGAATGGTTAAGGTTGCACCGTTTACCACAGTTACACGACCTCTAAGTTGATATACTTTGTCTGCCGTCCAAGTCTCGTCGGCTGTAATTTGACCCGTTTTGATTACGTTTGTATTCGTTGGAATGTTAGGGTTGTCGTTGTTGTCATCTGTACATGAAGTACCTATTCCAACCAGTACAATAGCAGCGAAAATTGCTGTTTTGAAACTCTTTGTTCTCATTTTGCTCTTAATTTTTTTCTGATTCATATTCTGAGTCAGAATGTTATTTATTCGTTGTGCAAAAGTGAAGTTTGCTGACAGCGCCAATATTATCTGTAAATTAAGAAATGTAGAAGTTTGGGTTGCATGAATCACCCAAATTCCCAATGGCTATTTTTGATTCAAATTACAGCAATGGAAAACAGCGATTTCAAAATTCTGTTGGTAGATGATGAGGCAGACATTCTTGAGTTTGTTGGCTACAATCTCAAAAAGGAAGGTTTTCTTGTTACCACAGCTTCAAATGGCTTAGAAGCCCTAGATAAGGCCCGTAAACAAAGGCCTCATCTTATTCTATTAGACGTAATGATGCCCGGAATGGATGGCATTGAAACCTGCGATATTCTCCGCAAAGACGAAAACTTTAAAGACACTTTAATTGCATTTCTAACAGCTCGAGGCGAAGATTACTCTCAAGTGGCCGGCTTTGATGCAGGCGCAGACGATTATATTACCAAACCTATTAAGCCAAAAGTATTGGTGAGTCGTGTTAAGGCATTATTAAGGCGCTCTTCTTCTTCAACGGAGGTAATGGAAGATTCTATACTCACTTTTGGCGATCTGTCTATTGATCATGAGAAATACCAAGTAACGGTGAAGTCAAAAAAAATTGAGCTTCCAAGAAAAGAATTTGAACTGCTCTATCTCCTTTGCACCAAACAAGGCAAGGTGTTTAGTCGCGATGAAATTTTAGATAGAATATGGGGCAATGATGTGGTTGTGGGTGGACGAACCATTGACGTTCATGTTCGAAAAATTCGCGAAAAAATTGGTGAGAAGTACATTCGTACCGTAAAAGGCGTGGGCTATAAATTTGAGATTTAAGAATAAAATATGTCAAGGCAATCTAGATTAGACAATCCTCTTTTACTCTCCTTACTGATAACCACCATTCTAGGCCTTGCTTCTTATCTATTGTTTTATATAGCCTATTGGATGTCTGGAATGGCCTTTTCTTGGCCCTTCTTTTTGTCTTTGCACGCCATTGTCTTACTCCTTTGCTTTTTACTGATATGGCGATTGACAGATCGCTTTATTTATGAGAAAATTACCCTGATCTACAAGAACATTCACAACCTAAAAACAGGAGAAAAGAAGAGTCCGAAATCAAAGATCACAAGAGATCTTTCTTCAGTGAGCAAGGAAGTAAGCGAATGGGACTCTCAGCGAAGCCAAGAACTGGCCGATTTAAGAGAGAGAGAAACCTATAGACGGGAGTTCATAGGAAACATTAGTCATGAACTCAAGACACCGATTTTTAATATTCAGGGGTATCTTCTTACTCTGTTGGATGGCGCCATTGACGATCCGGAAATCAATACGCGCTATTTAACACGGGCATCTAAAAGTGTTGAGAGAATGATCAACATTATAAATGATCTTGAACTCATTACACGTTTAGAATCGGGTGTGTTGGATATTAAGTTGGTTGAATTCGACCTGAATTCAGTCTTAAAAGAAACGGCAGAGCTCTTTGATGATATGGCTAAGGAGCGCTCTGTTGAACTCCGTATTCCAAACACCAAACAATCTTTCTGGGTAGAAGGAGACCCTCAGCGCATTGAACAAGTTCTGGTGAACTTGCTCAACAATGCCATTAAATACAGCAAACAAAGCAAAGGCTTTGTGGAGGTGAAATTGTACGATATGCACCAAAATGTATTGGTTGAAATATCCGATAATGGACTAGGCATACCCGAAAAAGACATCCCTAGAGTTTTTGAGCGATTCTATAGGGTAGATAAAAGTAGAGCACGCGATATGGGCGGCTCTGGACTTGGATTGGCCATAGTAAAACACATTATAGAAGGACATAGACAAACCATTAATGTGCGATCTGCGGAAAATGTAGGCTCTACTTTTTCTTTCACCCTACGGAAGGCGCGCTAAGAGCTCCTTAAAATTGGCCTCTTGGGGTTTTTCAAATCCAAAAATGCCTTCCTCTATCTCTCTTACGGCTTCTTCTAAAGAAAAATTCTTCTGGCTCGCAGTTCGCACATGATTTCTGCTGCTATGATAGTCCGCTAAATACAGCTGCTCTGTTTGACCGGGTGTTGCAACTACAAAAGCCTTGGCTTGCAATACTGCCAAGTCCATAAGCGTAGAATAGCCCGAACGACAAATCACCCCTTTTGAGTTGACAATTAGACTCTCAAGCAAGTCGGCCCCAATTAGATCGTAGACCGCTACATTTTCTGGCCTCTCTTTTAAGGCTTCTTTTGTGGTGCCTCTGACCAGAACAAACGAGTTCTCATTTAACTCCTTCATTTGTAAAAGAAGATCTCTTTCCCATGCGCTGCGTGCTGGCTCCGGTCCGCTTAATAGAATTAATACATAGTTTTTCTTTTCAGAGGGTGGATGTAATCTCCATGCAAAGCGACTCCACAGTCCGAACGAATAGGTCTTTGGTTCTTTGGCGAATGGATGAGCAAGAATACCCGACAATCCGTCTCCTTGACTTTGGTCTGGAACCAAAACCGCCGTAAAGCGGCGATAGTATACATAATGGAGGAAAGAGGCCAAAGGACTCAGTATTCCAACTTGAATATTGAGCTGATGTGAAATATAAAAAGAAGGGATTTCCTTCGAAACAAAGCCCAATCGATTGTCTGAAAAAATACGCTCGCAAGAATTCTGCTTTAGCCAACTTCTCAGAATGCGTCTTTCTCTAAAGGCCGCCCAGGCAATGGAGGGCAGTTGAAATAACATTTCCAGTAACAAAACCTTCCCTCTATAACGGATGTTATAAGACGGAACAGAAAAATGTTTTATGCCAGGGAATTGAAGCAATAAAAATTCCAACGCTATGCCATCAGAAAACACAACAACCTCTTTACCCGATTTTTGCAGTTCTTTAATTAAGGGAAGACACCGGCTTGCATGGCCAATTCCCCAATTTAAAACGGCTACCACTACCGTGCGAGAAGGTCTAGGTTTTATGATATCTATCATAGCATGCAAAATTTACCAAACTTAGTTTTGCCACAACTTCTTTGCGTACTACTTTTGACCTGTTTAGAATCAGTCTAAATAAAAACAACAAAAATGAACTTCTCAAAAATGAAAAAAACGTTAATCGCTCTTTTTACCGCTGCTGCCTTTATTGCGCAGGCGCAGCAGACTGTAAATGTAAGCATGGGTGCTTCGTATGCTAATGACATTTACTATTCTCTTGCTGGAGGTGAAATTAAAACAGAACCTGCATCCAATTGGGACCTAGCCTTTACCATCCGCCCTCAAGATGCGAGCATTCTTATCAATGAAGGCAAAGGACTTAGAGCCTTTGTTGTTTCAGACAATATAAGCGACTGGAATAGCATTGATACTTCTGGAATGCAACAGCGCGAATTGCACAATTCTACTGAATCTTGGAATTTAGGTGCATTGGCCAATATGGGTACTTCGCATCCCGATTACGGTTGGGGTCAGTACAATCAGATTACGCACAATGTAAATGCAAAAAGAATTTTTGTATTGCAACTTTCAAATGGTTCTTTCAAGAAACTCATCATAGATGAAATGACCGCAATGGGACAGCAATTTACTTTTCGATTGGCTGATTTAGATGGAAACAATGAAATTACAAAGACCGCAATTAAGACCAATTATGCGGGAAAGAATTTCTTCTACTACAATATAGCCGATGATCAATTCTTAGATCGCGAGCCTTTGAGTTCAGAGTGGGACCTCGTTTTTAGACGATATTCTTTGCCTATTCAGGCTGGTCCGGTTGTTTTGAACTATATCGTTATGGGCGCCCAAACCAACATTGGCATTCGCTCTGCTCGCGTTCTTGGCGCCATTCCCAATGCAGCTGATTCAGCCAACTATGTACTAGACAACATGGATATTTCTAGAATAGGATCCGATTGGAAGAGCTTCAACAACGCTACTTTTCAATGGTCTATAACCGACTCCCTCAGCTATTTTGTTACCAGTCAAGGTGGAAGAGTGTATCAACTTTTCTTTACTGGATTTGGTGGAAGCGCAACAGGAAACATTGACTTTAGTCAAAATAGAGGCACCTCTATAGGTATAGCAGAAAATGCGCTATCTGAAATCAGTATCTTCCCAAATCCTACCCAGGGCCTATTGAATATTCACTCTGAGATTTCTTCTTTTCAGATCGCTTTATTAGATGGAAGCGGAAGAACGCTACTTGAAAAGAATGTTGAAAATCAGAATGACACTCAGCTAGACCTCAGCGCTTTTCCTGCAGGCAGTTATTTTATCCGCATGAAGAGCGAAGCTTCTATTTCAAATCACCGAGTGATTATCGCCCAGTAAGCTTTGAATTCAATGGCTTTGATACGTTTGCTTTTAGTCTTTTTGATAAGTGCTCCTATTTACGCGCAAACCTCTCGTTTGCGCGTAATCGATGCAAGTACATCAAAGCCCATTGAATACGCTCATATTATTATTCAGTCTTCAAAAGAAAAGTCTTTAGCCATAACCGATGCTTCTGGCTATTTTACCATCCAACACAGCATTCCCGTTGCCATTACTGTAACCTTCATTGGGTATGAATCCATCACCGACAGCATTCTGCCCGGAACACAAAAAGACATCCGCCTAAAATCGGGTAGTTTTGGCTTAGATGATATTGTAGTTACCGCACAATATGCACCCACTACCGCGTCGGAATCGGTTTTACGCGTGAAGGTAATCGACGAGCAAAGCATAGAATCGAAAGGCGCCGTTAACTTAAGTCAGCTTTTAAACGATCAATTAAATATCCGAATTCAAGGAGACGGAGTACTGGGCACGGGCATACAAATGCAGGGTCTTTCGGGTGAAAATGTAAAAATATTGATAGATGGCGTACCTATTATAGGAAGGTTGGACGGGCAACTCGATCTCAATCAGATAAACCTGAACACCATAGAACGCATAGAGATTATTGAGGGCCCCGTTTCAGTGAATTATGGTTCCAACGCTTTAGCGGGTGCCATTAACTTGATTACCAAGAAAAGCATTTATGACAAGCCAACCTATCATCTATCTAGTTTTTACGAGTCGGTAGGAGTATATAATTTAGACGGAGGAGTGAGCATTCCGATTAGAAAAACACAGCAAGTAGAATTCAATGTGGGTCGAAATTTTTTCGATGGTTGGAGTGCTGTTGATACGGGCCAAAGAGCGCAAGATTGGAATCAGAAAGAGCAAATCTTCGGCACAGCCAAATACCGACTAAAAAAGAACAATTTTCAGCTAAATTATTCCCTCTCGGCCTTTGAGGAAATTATAAAAGACAAGGGAAATAGACGCAGTATTTTTTCAGATTATGCCTTTGATCGTTGGTATACTACCTATAGACTGGATAATTCTGTAGATGCAAAGTGGAAATTAAAAGAGGACAAATCTCTTGAGATAGTAGCCGCTTACAATTTGTTCAGAAGAGACAATGTTACCTACAACCGAAACTTAGTAGATAGAACGCAGGAGCTCAGTTCAGATCCCAGTGCAACAGATACCACTTTTGCACAAAGTTTTCTCTCAAGAGGAACCTATAGTGTGCCAAATAAAGACTCTAAACTATCCTACCAATTGGGCTATGAGCTTGCTTACGAAGTAGGTTCGGGTCAGCGCATTGCTGGAAATTTTCAATCCATTGGCGATTACGCCGCTTTTGGAAGCCTGCGTTGGAAGCTAGATCCTTCAACCACCATTCAACCCGGACTGCGAGTTAGTTACAATACCGCCTATGCAGCGCAGCCTGTTCCTTCTGTGCATTTAAATTTCAAGCCTAAAGGAAAGAATTACAGCTATAGAGCCTCGTACGCCCGTGGCTTCAGAGCGCCCTCTATTAAAGAATTATACCTAGAGTTCATTGACGCCAATCACAATATCGTTGGAAACAGCAATCTCTTGGCAGAATACTCGCATCATGCTGATTTCAGCGCTCTGTTTTCTTGGGGCGATAAGCGGATGGTTCATCGGTTTGAACTGGAGCCTATGCTCTTTTTCAACGGATTAAACAACCTGATTGAATTGGCGGGAACCGGAGGAACCCAGTTTAGCTATGTGAACATCAATCAAGCCCAAACCGCCGGTATACGCACAGATTTCAAGTACACTATTCACCCTGATTTTCAATTTAGAATCGGTTTTTCCACTCTGTATCAGCAATACACCCTAGATAATTCTTCTGCTGATTTTATTAGCCCTGAAGTGAGTTTTGGTTTTGAATATTGGAGACCATCCAAGCGATTTGGATTTAAGCTCAGCTACAAATATGTGGGTAGAACACCTCAGGCCCAACTCATTGGCGACCGCGTTGAAGTAGGTTCTTTGGAAGAATACCATTGGATGGATTTGTCTGCAAATCAGAAAATTTGGAAAGATCGATTGTCTTTAACTGTAGGTGGAAGAAATCTATTTAATGTAACCCAATTGCTGGGCAATGCCTCTGGTGGGGTGCACTCTTCGGGTGGAGCCATGCCGCTCTCATGGGGAAGAAGCCTATTTGTTGGATTAAAATTTAATCTCATTTGAAAGCACTAGTCGCTTTAGTATCTCTTCTCTTCATTCTTTCCTCATGCGAGAAAGAAGAGCCTTTGTATCCTCCCTCTGTACAGGGCACTTTGGTAGCCGGCATTGGCAAAGACTACCGCTATTCAGTATATTTTAATATTGAACAAGGCAGTTTTGTGCGAAGTGTAGAGCACGATAAATGGAGCCTATCCTTTAGTTCAGATGAGGCAGACAGCCTCATCTCTCTCAATACCGGGAATTTTATGTCTGCCAAAAACAGCGGCGACACCAGCTTTAGCGCGGTAGTAGATACGCTTGCTGGAATTCGTTGGAAATACGATTTCCCAACGGGCGAAAAAAACAGAAAGGCATTGAAATTTGCCCTGAACGAATCTAAGAAAGCGAGTAAGCTAGTCTTTGTTTTAGACCTCGGATTCGATGCAGACGGAAACACACTCGGTTATAGAAAATTCCAGCTACTTAAGGTAGACCTAGATGGCTATACCTTCCGCTATGCACGTTTAGATGGTAGCGAATTGAAGGTGGTACGATTGAACCGAGAAGACAACAAAAGACGCATTATGTACGATATGCGCAGTCATCAGATAGAAGATATTGAGCCCTCTACCGATTCGTGGGATTTATGCTTTACACAGTATACAGACTACGATTTAACCGTTGAAGGTGACACGCTTATTTACTTGGTTAGAGGGGTGCAAACCGACTCAAAACGCCACAGCGTATTTCTTGGAGAGAACCTGCTGAATTGGGACAATCTTCAGCTAAGTGATATATTGAGTAAGCCTTTTTCTGTTGCAGAAAATGCCATTGGTTACGATTGGAAAATCTACAACTTCGACCTTGCTAGATACGTCATCGAGCCTGAAATGATTTACATCGTAAACACAGGACTAAATGGTTACTATGCCCTCCGTTTTGTAGATTACTACAATGATTTAGGTGAAAGGGGATTTGCCTCTTTTGAAATAAAAGGGCTTTAAAAGAAAGAGAGTTGGGAAAGAATAAATTGAAGCGATTTGCCGAGAATAAGCGCTTTTCTCATGTAGTTGAACCTCTAAAGGAAGAGATTCTGCAGGGTTTAAGTCTAGCGGGATATTGGAATCGCGATATCTTCAAAAACAACAATCCCATTACTTTAGAACTCGGATGTGGCAAGGGAGAATATACCGTTGCCATGGCGCGTGCTTTTCCAGATCGCAATTTCATAGGAGTAGACATAAAAGGAGCCCGTATTTGGCGTGGAGCAAAAACGGTGGAAGAAGAAAAGCTCTCCAATGCCGCCTTTCTTCGTCTACCAATTCAGTGGATAGAGAAAGCCTTTGCACCCCAAGAAATCAGTGAAATTTGGATCACCTTTCCAGACCCTCAAATAAAGTACAGGCGCTCAAAACACCGCTTGACCCATCCAGACTATATCAAAAAATACACTCTTCTTTTACAAGAGAAAGGTCTCATCCACCTAAAAACCGACAGTGAATTTTTACACGGCTATACACAGGGATTAATTGCTCTTTTGGGCTTGGAAGTAAAAGATGCCTATTATGACATTGATGAGCAAATGCAAGACAGAGCCCATCTTGTACATACCGTTCAAACACATTATGAACAAATCTTCAGATCCAAAGGAAAAGCCATAAGCTACCTCTCATTTTATTCATGATATGAGCGACTTTTTCCATAGAGTGTATGCTGTTGTTCGAAATATACCCGAAGGAAAAGTATGCTCATATGGCGCCATTGCCCGCTTTTTAGGAAGTGGCAAGTCGGCAAGAGTAGTAGGTTATGCCATGAATGCCTCACACCTATTAGATGTTCCAGCGCACAGAGTGGTCAATCGGAATGGATTGCTAACAGGCAAGCACCATTTTGATGGAAATACTCTCATGCAAGACCTCCTTGCCGAAGAAGGAATTGAAGTAAGTGACAATCAGATAATAGATCTGCAAAAGCATTTTTGGGACCCTTCAGACTTTTTAAATCCCTCTGATTTCGAATTTGTTACACCATATATTCCTCAAGATAGGAAGACGTAATTTTGATACTATGAAAATCGACAAAGAAAAGGTTCTTTTGGCCTTAGAAAGTATAAATGCACACAACAGCAGCAAGAGCATTGTAGCCGAAAATCATGTGCGGAATATTCAGATTTTTGGTGAAGAAATAGACATAGATGTGTATTCTGCTTCGCCCGCATTGGCGGTTAAAAAGAAGCTCGAAGTAGACATCATGCAAGCCATTGCAGACAAAGTTCACCCTAAAGCCAAGGTAAAAGTACATCTATCTGTACCAGAAACTCCGCCAGAAAAATCACAGTTAAAGGGCCCCGCTTTACCGGGAGTTAAAAACATTATAGCCGTAGCCAGCGGCAAAGGTGGCGTTGGAAAATCAACCATTACAGCCAATTTAGCCGTTGCGCTGGCAGAAATGGGCTTTAGCGTTGGACTTGTAGATGCCGATATTTATGGGCCTTCTATGCCTATGATGTTCGACGTTACGCATGAAAAACCGGGTACCATTGATATAGATGGGCAGCGAAAAATGGATCCAGTAGAAAACTATGGGGTTCGATTGCTTTCCATTGGTTTCTTCACCGCAGCAAATCAAGCTGTTGTCTGGCGAGGGCCTATGGCAACCAAAGCCTTAAATCAGCTTATTAAAGACTCTCACTGGGGCGAACTCGATTTCATGATCATCGATTTACCTCCCGGAACGGGCGATGTACATTTAAGCTTGGTTCAGGCTGTTCCTGTTACAGGTGCCATTGTAGTAAGTACACCCCAAGCCGTTGCCTTGGCAGATGCGCGCAAAGGTGTAGCCATGTTTCAGATGGATAGCATCAACGTACCCGTATTGGGAATTGTAGAGAATATGGCCTATTTCGTGCCCCCTGATATGCCAGAGAAACGCTACTCTATTTTTGGGGAAGGAGGGGCACAGCGCTTGGCAGAAGAGCTCAGCGTTCCTTTCTTAGGTGAAATTCCTTTGATTCAGAGCATACGCGAATCTGGAGATGTAGGCCGACCTGCAGTACTTCAAAGCGGAACACAGGCATCGGAAGCTTTTAAAGAAATGGCACGTAAAGCAGTAGAACAGCTTCTTCGAAGAAACGATGATCTTCCACCCTCTGAAATTGTGCGCATCACCAATATGGCCGGCTGTGCGGAAGTCAACAAAAAGGCCAAATGAAAATGAATGATTTAATATCAAGAGTAGAAGCAGCACTCGAAGAAATTCGTCCCTTTCTTCAGTCAGATGGAGGCGATATATCACTGGTGAAAATAGATAAAGAGCTAAATGTTCTCGTTCAGCTTCATGGAGCTTGCATAGGTTGTAGGGTGAATCAGATGACCCTTACCAACGGCGTAGAAATGACCATACGAAGATTGGCCCCTGAGGTAAAGTCTGTTAACGAGGTGAACTTGGCAGCAAAAGCATGAACCAAACGATTGAAAAGGCAACTGTTTTATTCGCAGGTGATTCTGGGGATGGAATGCAGCTTACCGGATTTCAGTTCTCTAATACTTCGGCCTTACACGGCAATGATTTAAGTACTTTTCCTGACTTTCCTGCCGAAATACGCGCACCAATAGGCACCATTGCAGGTGTTTCGGGCTTTAAAATTAATTTTGGTAGCGTTGAAATAAATACTCCAGGGGGTAAAGTTGACACCTTGGTTGCCATGAATGCAGCTGCTTTGGTAAAGTTTCAAGTAGACCTCAAGGCCAATGGAATGATCATAGCCAATTCCAATGGTTTCGACAAAAGAAACTTGCGCCTAGCCGGACTAGATGAGTCGAGAGATTTGCTTTCGGAGGCGCGAGATGCCGGATTTCTGGTAGTTGACATTGAAATAAGCAAGCTTACCCGAGAGGCATTAAAAGACAGTGGATTAAGTACTAAAGAGCAAGATCGCTCTAAAAACATGTTTACCCTTGGTTTAATATATTGGTTATACAACCGAGAAATTGAACCCAGTCTACTCTTCTTAAAAGAGAAGTTTAGATCTAAGCCCGATTTGCTGAATGCCAATACATTGGTTCTAAAAACGGGATATCATTTTGGCGAAACCATAGAGCTTTTTAGCAATCGCTATACCGTTAATAAAGCCTCTTTACCTTCGGGATCGTATAGAAATATTGCCGGCAACGAGGCCATCGCCATTGGCCTGATCTCCGCTTCGGCTCAAGCCCATTTGGATCTGTATTATGCGGGTTACCCCATTACTCCCGCTAGTGATATACTCCATGAATTGTCGAACAGAAAGAACTTTGGAGTTCGCAGTTTTCAGGCGGAAGATGAAATTGCTGCCATTGGAGCGGCAGTGGGCGCTTCGTTTGCTGGAAGTCTAGCGGTAACGGCCTCTTCTGGTCCAGGCATTGCCTTAAAAACAGAGGCATTAGGACTGGCCTTTATGCTCGAAACGCCTTTGGTTGTGATCAACGTACAGCGCGGAGGGCCTTCTACTGGATTACCCACCAAAACAGAGCAATCTGATCTTTTTCAGGCCATTTATGGCAGAAATGGAGAAGCGCCAATACCCGTTATAGCCGCGCGATCTCCCAAAGACTGCTTTGCCGTTGCTTTTGAAGCCTGCCGCATTGCCATCGAGCATATGACTCCCGTTATTCTGCTCTCAGATGGATATATTGCCAACGGATCTGAGCCTTGGCGCTTCCCAAAAGCAAGCGACTTGCCTTCCATCCATCCTAATTACCCGAAATTAGATGCCCCATATTTACCCTATCAAAGAGATGAAAGAGGGGTGCGATCTTGGGCTATACCAGGTACAGCCGGACATGAATACCGACTGGGCGGTCTTGAAAAACAAGATCAAACAGGCAATGTGAGTTATGAGCCAGAAAACCATCAAAAAATGGTGCTGAGCAGGGCTGCCAAGGTGGATGAAATTGCCAACCACATTCCTCCACAAGAAATCGATTGTGGCCCTCTTGAAGGAGATGTTTTATTGATTGGATGGGGCTCAACCTATGGCGCCATTCGGACGGCTGTTTTAAATATGAATAAGCAAGGTATTTCCGTTGCACATCTTCACATCCGATATCTATTTCCATTTCCAAAAAATCTGGAAACACATTTGCGCAACTTCAAAACCATTATTATTCCTGAATTAAACAACGGACAATTGGTTAAAATCATTCGTGAAAAATTCTTGATCAATGCCATTCCTTTAAACAAAATCAAAGGGTTGCCCTTTTTGTCATCTGAAATAGAGCATGCTGTGCTGGAAAGATTAAAAGAATTATAGATGGAAACAGCAGATCTACTAAAACCAAAAGACTTTGCCACCGATCAAGATGTGCGCTGGTGTCCTGGATGCGGTGATTACAGCATTCTAAAGCAGGTGCAATCTATCATGCCCAATTTAGGCGTACCGAGAGAGAATATTGTCTTTATATCGGGAATTGGATGCTCATCACGTTTTCCATACTATATGAATACCTACGGCATGCACAGCATTCACGGAAGAGCTGCTGCCATTGCTAGCGGATTAAAAATGGTGCGAAAAGACCTTAGTGTTTGGATCATAACGGGCGATGGAGATAGCTTATCTATTGGAGGTAACCACCTTATTCATCTCCTGCGAAGAAACCTAGATGTGAATATTCTCCTCTTTAACAATGAGATCTATGGACTTACAAAGGGTCAGTTTAGCCCCACTTCCGAACTGGGTAAAAACACCAAGTCTAGTCCTTGGGGAACCATAGATCATCCGTTCAATCCAGCTGCCCTCGCATTGGGCGCAGACGCCAGTTTCTTTGCGCGAGGTTTGGACTTAGACACCAAGGGTTTACGAGATATTCTTTTGCGTGCCCATGCCCATAAAGGAACGAGTTTGGTTGAAATTTATCAGAATTGCAATGTTTTTAACGACGGAGCCTTTGCGCCATATTCCAATAAATCTACACGTGAAAGTTCTACCTTATTGTTGGAAGAAGGTCAGCCCTTGATCTATGGCACAGAACAGCAAAGAGAGGCTTTGTACATAAGGGATATGAAAGTGTATTCGGCCCCTTTGAATACTATAGCTTCAGAAGATTTATGGATACACGATTCCAAAGATCCAATGAAGGCGCATCTTCTAAGCCGCTTATTTGATCCGTATAGCGAAAAGGCTCTTCCCAGACCCTTTGGTGTTTTCTATCAAGAAGAACGTTTGGTCTATGAAGAGGAAATGGATAAACAGTTGCACAGCGCGGTGCAGTCTAAGGGCGTAGGCAAAATAGACAGCCTATTACAAGGCAAAAATTTCTGGACTATTGAATAAAAAAAGGGGGACTAAACAGTGTTTAGTCCCCCTTTTTTATACTATTGGATCCTTTATTTTAACACAAAAGTCTCCATAAACTTAGTGGTATAGTTACCCGCGATATAATCTGGATGATCCATTAGCTGCCTATGAAACGGAATGGTTGTTTTAATACCTTCAATTACAAATTCATCTAATGCTCTTCGCATTTTGTCAATGGCTTCCTCACGCGTTTGAGCTGTGGTAATCAACTTGGCAATCATAGAATCATAATTGGGCGGAATGGTATAGCCTGCATAGACATGCGTATCCAATCGAACCCCGTGACCACCTGGAGCGTGTAGACTCGTAATTTTACCTGGAGAAGGTCTAAACCCATTGTACGGGTCTTCTGCATTAATTCTACATTCTATAGAATGCAGTTGTGGCTCATAATTCTTTCCAGAAATAGGCACGCCTGCTGCCACTTTTATTTGTTCACGAATTAGATCATAATCTATAACCTGCTCTGTTATAGGGTGTTCTACTTGAATGCGTGTGTTCATCTCCATGAAGTAGAACTTCTTGTTTTTATCTACCAAGAATTCAACTGTTCCCGCTCCCTCATAATTAATGAACTTTGCTGCTTTGTTTGCAGCGGTGCCCATTGCATCTCTCAATTGCGGAGTCATGAAAGGAGAAGGTGTTTCTTCAGTCAGCTTTTGGTGTCTTCGTTGAATAGAGCAATCTCTTTCAGAAAGATGACAAACCATTCCGTATTGATCTCCAATAACTTGGATTTCTATATGGCGAGGTTCCTCAATGAGTTTCTCCATATACATACCTCCATTGCCAAATGAGGCTACGGCCTCAGCAATGGCATCTTCATAGGCTTTCTTTAGATCTTCCTTTTTCCAAACGGCGCGCATTCCCTTACCACCGCCACCGGCGGTAGCCTTTAACATTATCGGATAGCCCACTTCCTCCGCAAGTTGTTCTGCTTGTTCTAGGCTTTCCAACAATCCTTCCGATCCTGGAATACAAGGAACACCTGCCTTTTTCATGGTTTCTTTAGCCGTAGCCTTATCTCCCATTTGATCAATCTGCTCAGGAGTAGCACCAATAAATTTGAGTCCATTTTCCTGGCAAATACGTGAGAACTTTGAGTTCTCAGAAAGAAAACCATAGCCGGGGTGTATAGCATCTGCATTGGTTATCTCTGCAGCCGCCATAATATTCGGAATATTGAGGTAGGAATCTTTAGAAGGCGGAGGTCCTATACAAACCGCCTCATCTGCAAAGCGAACATGGAGGCTTTCTCGATCTGCCGTTGAATAAACCGCAACAGTCTTTATACCCATTTCACGGCAGGTGCGTATAATGCGCAGGGCGATTTCGCCTCTATTGGCGATGAGTATTTTCTTGAACATCCTTTTGGGTTTTAGGACTTAATTAGGCGGGGTCAACAACAAAAAGTGGTTGATCGTATTCTACGGGAGATTGGTCATCTACCAATACTTTCACAATCTTTCCTGAAACTTCAGATTCAATTTCATTGAAAAGTTTCATGGCTTCAATGATACAAACCGTATCTCCTTTGTGAATTTCTGTGCCCACTTGAACAAACAAATCTTTGTCTGGTGAAGGGCGACGGTACATGGTGCCAATCATTGGCGACTTAATTATCACATACTTGCTGTCGTCTTCTGCGGCAACAGGAGCTACAGCTGGAGTTGGGGCTGCTTGCGCCATTGGCATTTGTGCCGGCATCACTTGAGCTACATGCTGTACCACTGGGTGATCCATATTGGCCACCTCGGCAGTAGTCTTGATGATAATTTTAAAATCTTCTGTTTCAAGATTTACCTCCGTTGCGCCTGAACGTGCAACAAATTTTATCAGGTTCTGAATTTCTTTTATATCCATAGGTAGGATTTTGTGCGAATTACAAATCTAATCAAACTCAGTTGGGATCGTACGCCCAAATTAAATAGGCCGACCCCCAAGTAAATCCACCACCAAAAGCGGCGAATACCAATTTATCTCCTTTCTTTAATTGCTTCTCATAATCCCATAGACAGAGCGGAAGCGTAGCGTTGGTAGTATTGCCATAGCGCTGGATATTCACCATAACCTTGCTTTCGCTTAGGCCCATACGGTTTGCAGTAGCAACTATGATTCTCTTATTAGCTTGGTGAGGAACCAACCAATCTATATCTTCACCAGTAAGCTGATTGCGCTTTAGTATATCCGCGCTCACTTGCGCCATATTGGTTACCGCGAATTTGAAAACGGGCTGACCGTCTTGAAAAACAAAATGTTCGCGTTGATCTATGCTCCTTTGGGTAGAAGGATACATAGAACCGCCACTCTTAATATGAAGATATTGACGGCCTATTCCGTCGCTTTTTAGGATGGAGTCTTGCAAACCTTCCCCAGAGGTGCTGGGCTCTAGAATTACGGCTCCGGCGCCATCTCCAAAAATTACACAGGTAGTTCTATCTGTATAATCTAAAATAGACGACATTTTATCACCCCCTACTAACAAGACCTTGCTGTATTTTCCCGTTTCAATAAACTGACTTGCCGTAACGAGACCGTATATAAAGCCAGTACAGGCAGCCTGTAAATCGAAACTTGGCGCTTGGTTTGCTCCGATGTGTTGAGCAACCCTGGCCGCGGTAGAAGCTACCATCATATCAGGTGTAACAGTACACGCAATAACCAAATCTATCTCAGAACCTGTAATACCTCTTTTTTCAAGTGCCTGATTGGCGGCTTGAATCATCATATCACTCGTGCCACGCCCCTCACCTTTGAGGATGCGTCGCTCTTTGATTCCGGTTCTGCTGGTAATCCACTCGTCGGAAGTATCTACCATGGTTTCCAAGACCTCGTTTGACAAAACAAAGTCAGGAACATAGCCTCCAACTGAAGTAATGCTAGCTCTAATTTTATTCATACGTCGTTATACTAGTGTGAAGGTACAGCGAATCTGCTTTTTAACAAAAGTATTCTACAATCCTTCAGCCGCGGAACGACTATGCTTCAGCTACAACTGTTTTGTCTATCACTACCTTGCCTTTGTAGTATAGTTTGCCCTCATGCCAGTATGCTCTGTGGTACAAATGCGCCTCGCCTGTTGTTGGGCAAACCGCGATGGTTGGGGCAACCGCCTTATAATGAGTACGACGCTTATCTCTACGACTGGTTGATTGTCTGCGTTTAGGATGTGCCATTTTATCTAAATTTAGTCTTCACTATTTAAACTCTTCAAGCCATTCCACCTAGGGTCTGGCTCACTTTCATTTTCTATTTCTGTACTGTATATGTCTGTCTCTTCTTCTAAACCCGGAAAAAGTCTCTTCGAAGGAACACTCAATACTGCCAACTCATATATATAATGCCGAACATCTATTTCATACGCTCCATGAGGTAAAAAAAGAATTTCATCGTCCTCATTGTCGTATTCATCGGCGAACTTCACCAATACTCTCCGCTCCGCCTCAACTGCAAGATCAAATTCTTTTAGAGTGCGATCGCAATCGACCTTTAGCTTTCCTTGGAGGGAAAAGAAGAGGTCTATTGTATTATTCGATTTCTTCTCTACGCTCAGAGCAACCTGCAAATGAGGCTCTCTAAATTCTTGCTCGGGGTAATCATCAAAGAACGCAGGCGTTAAATCATACTTAAAGTGATGTACTCCAAGACTTAATCCTATAAAAGGAATAACGAATTCGCGCGCTTCTACTGGTTTCACCTTTCAATTTGAGGGCTGCAAATATAGTGCTTTGATCAATAGACCAATACACTTTATAAAACAGACTCTATAATAGTTGCCACTACAATTGACAAGGCGAAGACTTCTTTTTTCCATGGTTTATTAAACATCTCCAATCTTTCTGATAATAAAGGAGCTACTGGAAGCAACAGTCCTATAATCCAAATACTTGAGAAAGAAGGAAAAAGGATATACAAAGGAAAAAAAATCGGAATCAATCCAACTAAAGCACTAAAAGCTCTCCTCTTTCTTGCCGTACTTGATTTGAGTATGTTGAAATAGGCCTGCAAACTGAAGAACAACAAAGCCAACATAGCACTAAGCCGAGACCAATAGTGCGCATTTCTTTCGCTGAAAGAATTTTTTCCAATCATTTCTTCCAAATCGTAGATTTTCCATAAGTCGATGCCAATAATACCCAGCACATCCGTGAGGGCATAGGATACCCAAATGGATAGAAGCAATCCGACCAAAGGAATTACGAAGGCGCGCCATTGAAGATTACCCCCCGCTAAATTGAAAATAGTTAGAGCTGCGAAAAACAAGAGAAATGCGCTTGAACTAAAAAGGCAAGCGAAGCCTATGATCCATCCTGTATCGAACCATAAATAATATACATTTCCTCCTGTATCTAAAGAAGATAGCATTTTTCGGAAAGCCAAGACAGCTCCTAAACCACCTATAAGAATGGGCTCCAGCATGCTCATTGGCGAGAGGGCAAAGTAGAGTAAAACGAAGAAAATGCCAGTGGTAAAATTGCCTTTAATCAATTCCTCCGAAGAAAAAATCTCCATCCAAAGCAGGGCCAATAAGGCTATCCATGCCCCAGCTGCAAAAGCCATATACAGAGGCTGCCTTACACCTCCCACTGAAAAAAGGCCAAATTCAGCCTTGTCGGAAGCGTAATTCCAATCTAATAGGGCTAAGATTAGGGCAAAAAAGACCATCAGCAACAATGCTGGTAGACCCTTGCGTATTATTCGGTGAAACATATAGATTTAAATACCTTTGCACCCATTAATATTACTTCCATGAACGATCTATTTTATAGCTTGGGTGATTTTTTCGTGTGGACCTTCAAGATTCTACCTTCTTTAGGAAATCTTCCAAACTTTCTATTCATTGCCATCATCACTGGCTATTTCTTTTATTGGTTAGGCCAAATGAAAAAGCACAGCAGAGCAGGCGAATTGTAGACACCTACAACTGCAATAGGTCTTTTCCAATATCAGTGCGATAGTATTTTCCTTCAAATTGAACTTGGCTGGCAGCTTTATTGGCAGAAGCCAAGGCCTCGCTTGCTGTTTTACCCAAGGCCGTTACAGCTATTACCCTTCCGCCTGAGGTCACCAATTTTCCTCCCTCTTGACTTGTTCCTGCATGATACGCGTGGGCTTTGCTTACGTTCTCCAAACCGCTTATCTCTCTTCCTTTAGGATACGACTCAGGATATCCATCCGAAACTAGAACAACGGTAGCCGCACATTCTTCTTTAATGCGCATTTCAGGTGGGGTGTTGCCCTTTCCGAGTTCGATCAGAATTTCCAAAAAGTCTGAATCAATTCTACTCATAACCGACTGTGTTTCTGGATCACCCATGCGCACATTGTATTCAATTACAAATACTTCGCCTTCAACCAGAATCAATCCAATGAAAAGAAAGCCTAGGTACTCTATTCCATCCAACTGCAAGCCTTTCAAGGTGGGTTGAATTACCTTCTGTAAGATCTGCTTTCTTAGAGCTTCATCTAAAAAGGGTACAGGTGAAATACTTCCCATGCCTCCTGTATTTAAGCCCGTATCTCCTTCGCCTATGCGTTTGTAATCTTTGGCTTCTGGCAAAATAACATAGTCTTTACCATTTGTAGCTACAAAGACACTTAGCTCAATACCCGACAAAAATTCTTCTATGACCACCGTGGTTGAGGCCGAACCAAATTTACCGCCCAATAAGGCTTCAATTTCATCTATGGCCTCCTGTTTTGATTCTGTAATAATCACCCCTTTCCCCGCCGCCAATCCGTCGGCTTTAAGCACATACGGACCATCTTGTACTTCTAAGTAGGCCTTGGCTTCTTCTAGCTGCTTTGCTTGGAAGGTTTTATACCTGGCAGTAGGAATTTTATTCCGCTGCATAAACTGTTTGGCAAAATCTTTACTGCCCTCTAACTGCGCTCCTTCTCTCCCTGGACCGAAATAAATACAATGCTCTAAGGCTCCTCTCTCCTTCAACTGCTCATACATTCCCTCTACCAAGGGTTGCTCAGGACCTACCAATACCAACTCTATTTGATTCTTTTGAATAAAATCAGCCAGTGCGCTGGCATTCAATATATCTAGTGAAACGTTGACGGCTATATTGGCCGTACCCGGATTTCCTGGAGCCACATACAGCTGCGTGCACAAGCTGCTCTGAACTAGCTTTTCTGCTAATGCATGCTCTCTTCCGCCACTGCCCAATAACAATACTTTCATGTGTGAAAATTCTTGAGGCAAAGGAACGCACTCTCTTTGAATTCATACATGGCTAAATTTGCGCCATTACCTTTGTCTATATGTCTTCTGAAACCATTGCTACCATTCTTAAAAGTCTACCCAATAAACCGGGTATATACCAGCATATAGATAAAGACGGACGAATTCTGTATATCGGGAAGGCCAAAGATCTAAAGAAGCGGGTTTCGTCTTATTTCAACAAAAACCTTCAAAACTACCGGCTTGAGAGTTTAGTGCGAAAAGTGGTAGATGTGCGCATTATAGTAACCGAAACTGAGTTGGATGCCTTATTGCTGGAAAACTCCTTGATAAAAGAGCATCAACCCAAATACAACATCAACCTTAAAGACGATAAAACCTACCCATGGATTGTCATTAAAAAAGAACGATTTCCTCGTATTTTTTATACTCGGCAAAAGTGGAACGATGGTTCGGAGTATTTCGGACCTTACCCTTCTGTTAAAGTAATGAAAGCAGTGTTGGAGTTAATTCGACAAATCCACCCCTTGCGTAACTGCTCTCTAAATTTAAAGGAAGAATCCATCCAAAAAGGAAAATTCCAACGTTGCCTTGAATTTCATTTGGGCAATTGTCTTGGCCCTTGCGAAGGTTTGCAGTCTGAAGAAGCATACAATTATGAAGTAGAACTGGCTAGAGAAATTATTACTGGTAGACTGAGCTCAGTAAAAAAGTTGCTGCTAGAAAAAATGCAATCTGCCGCAGAATTTCTGCAATTTGAAGAGGCCCAAGCGCTTAAAGAAAAGGCCGCTCTGCTTGATCAATACCAATCAAAGAGCACCGTAGTTAGTCCTACTATTACCAATGTAGATGTCTTTTCTGCCATGATCGACGCCACTTTTGGGTATGTCAATTACTTTTTGGTTGTAGACGGTGCTATTTTGCGTTCTCATACCGTAGAGTTTAAGAGGAAGTTAGAGGAAACCGAAGACGAGCTTCTTCGA
Source organism: uncultured Cryomorphaceae bacterium (assembly GCA_937900215.1). Taxonomy (GTDB): domain Bacteria; phylum Bacteroidota; class Bacteroidia; order Flavobacteriales; family Schleiferiaceae; genus RFXV01. The sequence continues at coordinate 9,421 of CALCFH010000380.1, read as the reverse complement.
ATTGCTATTCCTGAATTGCGATTGCGGTTTGGCTCTGAATCGAAAGAGATTCTTTTGAGCCATGCATGCGATTTAAGCTTAGAAGGAATTCATATACATGTGCCGCAAAGAGGAGATAAAAAACGCTTGCTCGACCTCAGCCTGAAGAATGCCCGCTACTTCCGCCTAGAAAAGCTTAAAAATGTTCAACTCACAGACCCCGATAGGCATACCAATAGATTGATGGAGCAGATGAAGCTTGATCTCCGACTTAAATCTGAACCAAGACATATAGAGTGCTTCGACAATTCGAATTTTCAGGGAAGCGATGCTGTTTCTGCCTGTGTTGTCTTTAGAGATGGTAAGCCTGTAAAATCCGAGTATCGGCACTTCAACGTAAAAACTGTAGAAGGGCCCGACGATTTTGCTACTATGGAAGAGGTGGTTTATCGCAGATATAAAAGACTGCTGGATGAAAATATAAGTCTACCCGAACTCGTTCTCATCGACGGAGGAAAAGGTCAGCTTTCTGCAGCCATGAAGAGCATTCGAAAATTAGAGTTAGAAGGAAAAATTGCTGTTCTAGGTATTGCAAAACGCTTAGAGGAACTCTTCTTCCCAGGAGATCCTATCCCCCTTTATTTAGATAAGCGATCTGAAACCCTCCGAGTATTGCAGCAGCTCAGAAATGAGGCGCATCGCTTTGGTATAACACACCACAGAAATAAAAGAGACAAGAATACGCTTAGCAATGAACTCGAAGATATTGAAGGCATTGGACCCTCCACAGCTGAAAAACTTTTAACACAATTCAAAAGTATAAAGCGACTAGAAACTGCTACATTAGAGGAACTAAGTGAGTGGGTCGGTATGTCTAAGGCTCAGCGCATTAAGAATTATTTCAATGCTAAAGCGGAAAAGAAGTAAGTACATTTTTGGCATCGCTGCCCTGTTTCTTTTTGGCTTTAACACTTTTGCTCAGCTTGATTCTACCCAAAAATCATCGGATACAAAAGTGGGGCTCGTACTCAGCGGAGGCGGGGCTAAGGCGATGGCGCACTTGGGCCTTTTAAAAATAATGGATGAGGAGGGTTTAAAACCCGATTATATTGCCGGCACTAGCATGGGAGCCGTAATTGGAGCCCTATACGCAATGGGTTATTCTGCCACTGAAATACAAGCCAGAATGTATGCCATTCCGTGGGCCGATGTAATGAACAATGAACGACCTCGTACAAGCCTTTCCTTTCTAGACAAGCAAACCGAAGATCGATATGCCTTGAGCTTTCCCGTTTCGGATGGAAAAATACTTTTACCCGATGGCATCAATTATGGCCATCATATATTGAATGAACTCGATCGCCTTTCTGTGGGATTTCATCATATTGACGATCTTTCTCAATTACAAATTCCTTTTATCTGTGTTGCTACAGACTTAGAAACGGGGGAGGGAATAGTTCTAGACAAAGGATATCTACCCGACATTCTACGCGCTAGCAGCTCTTTTCCAACGCTTTTTAGTCCGTACGAACTCAGTGAAAGGCTCTTAGTAGACGGTGGATTGGTCTCCAATCTACCCATCTTCCTTTTGGAAGACAAGGGTATGGATGTGCTCATTGGAAGTGATGTTCAAACCATTCTATATAAGCGCAAAGACTTGAATTCGGTTCTGAGAGTAATGGAGCAACTCAGCAGTTTCGTGAATGCGGAGAACTACTTAAGCGATACGGCAAAAACCGATTTTCTGGTACGAACTGAAGTACCGGGTGCTGGGATAAGCTCCTTTGAATTGATGGATTCTATTGTGCGAACAGGTTATCGGGCAGCAGAAGAATACAGGCCTAGAATAAGAGAGCTGGCTCGTTTAAGAAATCAATCCAGCGCCGCCAAACTTGAGCCTGTTCAAACGAGAAACGACACTATTTTAATCGGAAACATTGTCTTTCCAAAATCCGACCTATCAACCGAAACCTACCTTAGAGGTAAGCTGGGATTGGCCGAAGGAAGCAAGGTGAGCTTGGATGAAATCAAAAGAGGAGTAGACCGTATTTGGGGAAGCCAATTGTTTCGCACTGTTGATTTCTCCCTCATTCCCATTGATTCAATTTCCTATACTCTTTTTATTCGGCTAGATGAACTCAACTACCTCACTCACATACGATTGGGGATTCACTACGACGATGATTTTCAGACTGCCATTCTTTTAAACTATACCCATAGAAATTTACTCCTCAAAAACTCTAAACTTTCTCTAGACGCAGCGGTGGGCGTAAATCCGCGTTTTTGGGCTTCGTATACTTTCGATAGAGAATTTATCCCTACCGTCCGAATTTCATTCCGTTCCCATCGGTTTAAATCCAAAATCTATGTAAATCAAGAATTGGCAGATGAAAAGGTCTACATGGATTTTTCAGGTGAAATTGCACTCGAATCGGCTGTTTACAATCGCTTTCTCCTGAGTGCTGGAGTGCAATTTGAGAACATAGACCTCAACAATACGCGCTCAACCAGTCTGTCGGAGGAGTCGAACGAAAATTACCTCAATTATTTTGCATCCTTAAAACTCGACTTGCTCGACAGAACCGTTTTTCCGTCTCATGGCGTTTTATTCAATGCTTCGTATCGTGTTCTCACGAAGCCTGAAACCTACGACCTAGATATAGAACTCAGCTCTGTTTTAGACTTGCGATACAGACAGGCTATTCTCTTAAAAAAGAATCATACCTTAGAAATTAAGACGGTGTTAATGAACACTTTAGGTCCAGATTTAGACTACCCCTACAATCAGTTTTTAGGCGGATTGGGCGAGAACTATATCAATTATATGATTCCTTTTGTGGGCTATCGATTCCAAGAGTTGGTTGGAAGGAATACCGTAATGGCTGGACTAGATTACAATTGGCAGTTTTTAAACAATCATTTTCTTATTGGAAAGGCCAATTTTGCAACCTTAGAGAGCACCTTCGACAAGCTCTTTAATTCAGATGTTTTATTAGATGGATATGGTGTATCTTATGCTTATTTGAGTCCGTTAGGACCCTTACAATTAACCTTTATGGGATCAACAAATCACGCTAAGATCTATACTTACGTTAACTTAGGCTTTTGGTTTTAATATGGATGAGCGCACAGAAAGTTTTTGGGTTTTACACGATGTAAACCTTTTTGAAGTAATGTGCCCACACAAAGTGGGCGGATTTGCAAAAGAGAATCATTTTAGATCGTACAAAAAGGGTGAAACTATTTATTTTAATGAAGATCAAGCGAATACATTGTATCTCATTGCCAATGGAAAGGTTCGATTGGTAAATTATACAGAAGGCGGACAAGAAGTCATTCGACATATTCTTGGAAGAGGGGAGGTATTTGGCGAATTAGCCATTTTAGGAGAATCTCAAAGAGATGAAGTCGCCGAGGCCATGGAAGAAGACACTATGATTTGTCCGGTGAAGGTGGAAGAGATTAACGACTTGATGAAGGACAATAAAGAGTTCGCTTTTAAAATCCATAAGCTCATTGGACTCCGCATTAAAAAATTGCAACGAAGAGTTGAATCCCTTGTTTTTAAGGATGTAAAGCAGCGCTTGGCGGAGTTTATTCTAGACTTAGAAAAAGATGCGCTGCAAACCGATGCTAGGGGACAGTCATTTCAAAATCCGCTTACGCACAAAGACGTGGCAAGCCTTATTGGAACGAGTAGACAAACTGTAACTACTTTACTAAACGAATGGCGCGAATGCGGTATAGTGCAATTTGATAGGAAGAACTTTCAAATTCTCAAGCCCAAAGAGTTACACTATTCGAAATAGAAAATCACTTCTGAGGAATCTTTCTTTTTAATGTTTGGAACTGTGGCATCGGCTGCTGGAAAGCCAATAGGGAGCAGTAAATAGGGTTTCTCATTCGCTGGTCTTTTTAGAATTTCAGAAAGAAAATTCATAGGACTGGGAGTATGCGTAAGCGTTACCAGCCCAGCTTGATGTATGGCCGATATTAAAAACCCACAGGCTATCCCCACAGATTCTTGAACGTAGTAATTTTTACTTCCATCATCATCTAGCGTCTTTCTAAAGACAACCACAATCCACGGCGCTGTTTCTATAAATGGTTTCTGCCAATCTGTTCCCAAGGGAGCGAGGTCTGCCAGCCAAGTATCCGACGCCCTTCCCCCATAAAATTGTTGTTCTTCCTTTTCGGCAGCCTCTCGAATTCTCTTTTTTAGTTCAACATTTGAAATGGCAACAAAAGTCCACGGCTGTTTATTGGCACCTGAAGGCGCAGAACTGGCTACATTTAAGAGATCGGCTATGGTTTGCTTGCTCACATCCTCCTCAGAGAAAAAGCGCAAACTCCTTCTCTTTTGCATGCTGTTTAATAAGGCACCCGCCTTGGCTTCTACCTCAGCGCTACTGCATTTTTCAAAACCATATGGAATGTGTTCTTCCTTCATTTATTGAATGCTCTTTGCCAATTTCAGCATGGTTTTAGTTGGATTTTTATCTTCAAACAAGATCTTGTACACAGCCGATGCTACCGGCATATTGATTTTATACTCCTCTTGAATGCTATGAATTAAGCGACTTGCATAGTATCCTTCTGCCACCATATTCATCTCTAATTGAGCAGAACGTATGGTATAGCCCTTGCCAATCATAGTTCCAAACAAGCGGTTTCTACTAAATTGTGAATAGGCCGTAACCAGTAAATCTCCCAGATAGGCCGAATTATTAATGTCGCGCTTAATAGGATGCACATTTTTAATGAAACGCTTCATTTCGCGGATGGCATTACTCACTAAAACAGCCTGAAAATTATCTCCATAACCCAGTCCGTGGCAGATACCTGCGGCAATTGCGTAGATGTTTTTTAGCACTGCTGAATACTCTGTACCGTAAATATCATCACTCACCTCGGTGCGAATGTATTTGCACTCCATAATCTTTGCCATTTTCTGAGCAAAGTCTAGGTTTTGAGAAGCAATAGTTAGATACGATAATCGCTCTAAGGCCACTTCTTCCGCATGGCATGGCCCGGTAATAACGCCAATATTTTCAATCGGAATGCCATAGAATTGATTAAAAAACTCACCTACTATTAATCGTTCATCTGGCACAATGCCTTTTATGGCACTCATAATCATTTTGTCGTGCAAAGGCAGAGTCAATGACTTTAGTGCCTCTTTTAAAAAAGCAGAAGGTGTAGCAAAAATCAATACGTCTGCTTCCTGCACAATGTGATTGAGATCTGAGCTCACATCAATGCATTCGGTTGCCAACTCTACCCCAGTTAAATATTTGGGATTGTGAAAAAAGCGTTTTACGTGCTGCACATGCTCTTCAGAGCGCATCCACCATCCAACATAATCGAGGTTTTCGGTAAGAATTTTTACAATAGCGGTAGCCCAACTTCCTCCTCCAATAACCGCAACCTTAGGTAAATCTATCATTAGAATTCTATTTCAGCAGTAGCCTTACTGCCATTGCGTATGTATTCTACTTGCGTTTTGTCGCCTTTCTTAAATGACCCCAATGCCTTCATATAACTCATCATATCTCTCACCGGAATGGAGCCCAAACGAACCACAATATCGCCCTTCATAAGGCCTGCTTTTGAGGCGGGTTTTCCGTCGGTAATTCCGTCAATTCGCATTCCTTCCTTATCGAAAAGATAATCGGGCACAACGCCTAATGTAACTGTAAAAGCTGGCGCTTTCATGCTTTCCTCACTTGCCGTTTGAGAAAACTCCAATCCCTTTACCTCTTCCAACGAATTAATGGTGTACATCAGGTACTTCATGATCTCAACCAATCCCCTGAAATTAATTTTTTCAAAATCGTCAGAAGGTTTGTGATAGTCTTCGTGAGCACCCGTGAAGAAATGAATGGCGGGGACGTTAATGTTGTAAAAAGAAGTGTGGTCAGAAGGACCCGTTCCACCCTCCGATGTGCGCACATTCAGCTCCGCACAAGGCACAGTTCTGATAATTCTTGAGAACTCCCTAGAGGTTCCCACTCCATTGATCATCAATACATTTTCATCATTCAAGCGGCCTATCATATCCATGTTAATCATATACTTCATAGATTCCGGCCTGAATAGCATGCTTTTAGCGAAGAAATTAGAGCCAAGTAGCCCCTTTTCCTCACCCGAAAAGGCAATGAATAAAAAGTTTGTAGTGTATTCCGAAGACCTCTTTGATAGAATATAAGCCAATTCCAACAGCGCCGCAACGCCGCTTGCATTGTCGTCTGCTCCATTGTGAATGGCAGGTTCTCCTCGATACAAAGAACCATCGCCTCCCATCCCTAGATGGTCATAGTGCGCTCCAATTACCACGGTGTATTCTGCATTGTTATCTATAAATCCGAGTACATTTTTAGCCTCCAATTCTTCCTTTTCAAGCACCACATTCATGCTCAGTTGCCTTTTCTTTTTAGAAAGTTTTTTCGCGTACTTGGCATTGCTAACAAATAAAACCGGCACCTTGGTAGGCAACCATCTTGAGAACGATTTAGAAGGCGCTTCAGAATTATTCTGATTTACTAAAACAACGCCAACTGCTCCCTTTTTTACGAGACCTTGTATGCGTGTTTTTAAATCGTGATAGGCCAGATATTTAGAATGAGGGTGGATGCCATCTGGAGAACCAATATCCATAACGGCAATTTTTCCTTTTACATTAATTTCGCTTAAATCGTTGTAATTGAGCTCTGGGGCGCTAATTCCGAAGGAAACAAAAACCGTTTCTCCTGTTAGCTTTCCTTCCGCAGAATACTGAATTGGATAATAATCTGTATTTAACTTAAGTGCTCTTTTTTTAATTTTCAGTTCACAACTAGGCATTGGATTAATGCTAATGGGAATGGTAAATTCTTGGAAAAAATTTCCTTCTGCTCCTCCTAACAGACCATATTCTTGAAATCGCTCCGAAATATAATTGGCTGCCAATTCTTCGCCCTTCGTTCCTGGATATCTACCCTGTAGATCGTCGCTGGCGAGATACTCTATTGAATTACTCAAACGGTCTTCTACTCCTCCCTCCAAAGGCCCGCAATTGGTCTGAGCCAGAGCGGCATAGAATCCAAATACAAGCAGAAAAGACAAGGCTTTATACATATTCGTAGGCATGTGCAATGATTTTAATAATTGAAGGCTCAAAGATAAACGCTCAAAGCAGCTAGAAACCGCTTTACGGCATATACCTTTAAGCCCTCATGTCGTCCATTAAAAAATTAGCGGGTCAGACGGCCATTTACGGGCTGCCAAGCATCTTGGGCAGATTGCTCAATTTTCTTTTGGTTCCCTTGCATACTGCTGCAATGACTCGCGGTGAGTTTGGAATTATAACCGATCTCTATTCGCAAATTGCGGTATTGATTGTTCTGTTGACCTATGGCATGGAGACTTCCTTCTTCAATTATGCCTCAGAAAGTAAAAGCGCTTCAAAAGCTTTTGGTGCAGGAATGCGCGCCTTGGTCTTCACAACCCTCTGCTTTTATCTGCTCTTTGAAATTTTTCAATCGCCCATTGCTGAGGTTCTTCGGTATGAAAACCATCCTGAATATTTGAGAATGATGATTTTAGTTCTTTGTTTGGATGTGATTTCTGCCTTACCCTTTGCCAAACTTAGATTCGAAGAAAGAGCCATTCGTTTTGTAGTTGTAAAAATGTCGCTGATTGGTGTTTTCATTCTAATGAATTTCTTCTTCTTTATCGCCCTTCCCAATCTACCCGCATTGACAGAGTTTTGGCCGGCATTGCAAAAGGTTGATCGGGTTTCTGCTGTGCTCATTTCCAATGTGGTGGCTTCCTTGGTGATGTTTGCTATGCTCCTGCCTGAATGGAGAATAAAAGGCGGGTGGAAAAGGGATTCGCCTCTCCTAAAAAAAATGATTGGCTACGGCTTTCCTCTCATGTTAGCTGGCCTAGCAGGTATTGCCAATGAATTGGCCGACAGACAATTTCTAAAATATCTCTTGCCCGAAGACACCTCCTTAGAACAACTGGGTGTCTACGGAGCAGTATACAAGCTGTCTATCTTTCTTATGCTGTTCGTTCAGGCCTATCGCTACGCCATGGAGCCCTTTTTCTTTCGCATGAAGAAAGAGGCTTCCTCTGGCGAAACCAATGCAGAGGTTCTAAGACTCTTTACTGCCCTTCTTGGCCTTGCGCTTATATTTCTGAATGCTGCAATGCCTGTTCTGAAAGGCTTCATAGACGAAAAATTCTGGATCGGGCTCTCCATAGCTCCTTTGCTTTTTGCTGCCAATTACATTCTTGGTATCAATACGCATTTGTCTATTTGGTATAAACTCGCGGGCAGAACCTACTTCGCTCTTATTATTACACTGGCAGGCCTGTTGGTGACGGTAATACTCAACATCTGGTTGATTCCGAAATACGGCATCATGGCTTCAGCCATTGCTACTCTATTCTCTTATGCTTGTAGCATGAGCCTAAATCTCTATTTGGGGAATAAATACGCTCCTTTGCCTTACCAGTGGAAACATCTTTCTATCTATTTCTTTGGTTCCTTGCTTTTGGGTTTCTTTGCATGGAAAATGCAAGAAACAATGGGCTTATGGGCTTTGATAACTTTGGCTCCCTATTTAATCTTGTTGTACTTTTTTGAGCAAAAATCCATTCAATTAATATGGAAAAAAATAAACGCATAGAGGTTAAGATTGTCAATAAGGGCCGTCAAGCTTTGCCTGAATATAAAACGGAACAGTCGGCTGGAATGGATTTGCATGCAGACATAACCGAAGCCATGGAGCTGAAGCCCTTGGAGAGAAGGCTAATTCCAACTGGATTACATATTGAATTAGCGGCTGGAATAGAAGCGCAGGTGCGCAGCAGAAGCGGATTGGCATTGAAGTTTGGAATTAGCGTGCTCAATAGTCCTGGAACCATTGATGCCGACTATAGAGGTGAGATTGGAGTAATTCTTATCAATCTTTCTTCTGAGGCCTATACGCTTCAGCCAGGAGAACGCATTGCCCAACTTGTGCTCGCAAGACATGAAATCGTAAATTGGACCGAAACTTTAGAATTATCATCTACCGAAAGAGGCTCTGGTGGATTTGGTAGTACAAATAAATAACATAAAACTCTGATTGAATGAAGATTATTGTACCTATGGCTGGCCGCGGATCAAGAATGAGACCGCACACTTTAACGGTTCCAAAACCGCTACTTCCCATTGCTGGTAAACCCATTGTTCAAAGACTGGTGGAAGATATTGTGGGCGTTTGTGGTCAATCTGTAGATGAGGTGGCCTTTGTTATTGGCGATTTTGGCGATGCAGTTGAAAAAGATCTTATTGCCGTTGCAGAAAAAGAGGGCGCCAAGGGAAGCATTTATCATCAAACCCAACCTTTGGGAACCGCACATGCCATTCTTTGTGCGGCTGAAAGTCTAAGCGGTCCTGTTGTGGTGGCTT